>DASQFA010000236.1:0-3940 GCA_035633375.1 Rubrivivax sp. | reverse complement strand
GTGCGGTCTGGGCAAAGGCTTGGGTTATGAACACTTCTAGGTCCTCTTGGCAAACCCGCTTGATGCAGGTGGAAGGTCGATTCTAGTAAGGCGCGCCGGCGCCCTGGCGCTGCATTCGAGAGCCTCTTTGCAGCGCCGCGTTGCCCGGCCAATGGCAACATCCGCTGCGCTGTCTGCCAAGGGCGGCGAACAGTCCATCGTTCACCGGGCCCGCTTGCGCAGAAAGCCGGGTCTTGCGGCGCGGGTCCTGCGCGTCGAATGGCAGTTGCAGCGCGACTGCCGCGTACGCCAACGGCGAAAACTGCTGATTGTACCCAGGCAGTCGCCATAATGTGCGGTGCCGGGCGCGGCGATGCCGCGCGGCCAGCAACGCACGCTTGCCGCAGGCAAATCGCATGGCTGGGGCAAACGGGCTGGTCGGTGCCTTTGGGGCGCAGACGGCGCCGCCAAGGCCGCGAGGCGCTCACGCGCCACTCTTGAGTGCCCCATGTGGTAGAGCTTGACGCATGTCAATCGTGGCGCGGCGCATGTCTCGAGAATCTCGATCCGGGGCAGGGTGCGGTTTGCAGTCTTGGCGAGCCAGAGCCGGCAAAGGCATAACTAGAACCTCCAAGAACGAGCATGGCCCCGCGGCATGGCGTTCATTGACAGCCCGCGCCAAAGCGGGAAGGGAGCTGCAGCATGACATTGCGACCCGAGACGCTCGACCAGTTGCGGCAGCGGCGGCAGGCCATCATCGCCAGTGGCGGCGCGGACAAGGTCGAGCAGCGCCAGGCAAAGGGCCTGCTTTCCGCGCGCGACCGCCTTGCCGCGCTGTTCCAGCCCGGGACCTTCCAGGAAGTCGGCATGCACGTGCGTCACAACGCACGCCACTTCGGCCTCGACCAGAAGGACTTTCCGGCCGACGGCGTGATCACCGGCACCGGCTATGTGGACGGCGAACTCGTGTCGGCCTACAGCCAGGACTACTGCGTCAACGCCGGCACGCTGGGCAAGGCGCACGCGCATAAGATCGTGGCCCTGATGCAGTTCGCGCTCAAGAACGGCACACCGATCATCTCGATACAGGACTCGGCCGGGGCGCGCATCCAGGAAGGCGTCGATGCGCTCTCCGGCTACGGCGAGGTTTTTTATCACAACGTGCTCGCCTCGGGTGTCGTGCCACAGATCGCACTGGTGCTCGGGCCCTGTGCCGGCGGCGCGGCGTACTCGCCGGCGCTGACCGACTTCATCATCATGACGCGGCACAACGCGCACATGTTCATCACCGGGCCCGAGGTCATCAAGGCGGTGACGGGCCGGACCACGACGATGGCCGAGGTGGGCAGCACCGAAATGCACGCCACCGTCAGCGGCAACGTGCATTTTGTCGCCGAGGACGACCGGCACGCGGTGCAGATCGCGCAGAGGCTGCTGTCGTACCTGCCGTCGAACAACACAGAAGACCCGCCGCACCACCTGAAAGCCGACCTCGTGCTCGGCTCCGATGAGGCGATGAATTCGCTGATCCCTGCGAACTCGTTCGACCCGATGGACGTGCGCCAGGTCATCGCCCACCTGGTCGATGGCGGCGAACTGCTCGAAGTGCACGCCGACTGGGCACGCAACATCATCGTCGGCTTCGCCCGTGTCGAGGGCATGGTCGTCGGGCTCGTCGCCAACCAGCCGACAGAAATGGCCGGCGCGCTGGACATCAACGCATCCGACAAGGGCGCGCGTTTCATCCGCTTCTGCAACGCCTTCAACATTCCGCTGGTGACGCTGGTCGACGTGCCGGGTTTTCTGCCAGGCGTGGAGCAAGAGCGTGGCGGCATCATCCGCCACGGCGCCAAGCTGCTGTTTGCCTACGCCTCGTGCACCACGCCGAAGATCACGATCATCCTGCGCAAGGCCTACGGCGGCGCGTACCTGGCGATGTGCAGCCAGGAAATGGGCGCCGACTTCGTCTATGCCTGGCCAAGTGCCGAGATCGCGGTGATGGGCGCGCAGGGCGCCGTCAACCTGCTCTACCGCAAGGATCTGGAAGAAGCCAGCGACCGCAAGGCCAGGGCCGATGAGTTGATCGCCAACTACCGCGCCGAGTTCGCATCGCCCTACCTCTCGGCCTCGCGCGGCTACATCACCGATGTGATCGAACCCGCGGAAACGCGCTCGGTGCTGGCACTTTCGCTGCGCAAGTCGCTGCACAAACGCGAGTTGCGGCCCTCGAAAAAGCACGGCAACGTGCCGCTGTGATGGTCGCCCCGTCGTTCATGCAGTGCCCCCAGCAGAGTTTCCACCGATGAGCGCAGTCGTTCTCAAGGCCCTTTGGATCTACGGCCTTGCCGCCGTCGTGTCGATACTCATTGCCGCGGTGATCAAGGCCATCGTGGTGCTGTTGAACATGTTCGAGGCCAAACCGGCCGCGGCCACCGCGTCGCGCCCCGCCGTGGCGCCCGCGCCTGTGGGGCCGGACATCGCGGCCGACCATATCGCCGCGATCTGCGCGGCGGCCTATGCCGTCATCGGCGCCCACCGCATCGTGCGCATCGACGATCTGCGCAGCGGCCGCGGCTGGAGCATCGAAGGTCGACAGAGCCACCATTCGTCGCATGCCGTGCCCACCCGAGCCGCGAAACACTGATCGGCGCAAGCCAAACGGAGACTCGTATCCATGGAACGAAAGATGCGCATCACGGTGGACGGCAGGTCCTACAACGTCACCGTCGAAGACCTGAGCGAAGGCTCGAACCAGCTCTACCCGCAACCCGGCAGCATGACCGTGCCGACCGCGCCTGCGGCCGTCGCGGTGGCTGCGACGGCCGCACCGACCGCCGCGCCGCAGGCCAGTGCCGGGCCGGGCGACGTGCTCGCCACGCTCGGCGGCATGGTGGAATCGGTCTCGGTGACAGTCGGCCAGGAGGTCGCCCAGGGTGATGTGGTGGTGGTGCTCGAGGCGATGAAGATGAAGTCGCCGATGGTCGCCACCCGCGCCGGCAAGGTGACGCGCGTCGCCGTCAAGGCGGGCGACGCGGTCGAAGCCGGTCATGTGCTGGTCACCATAGGCTGACGCGCACCCTGGCTATGGAAGACATCCGCATACTCGACCTGTTCCAGGGCATCGCCACGCTGGCCGTTGCGGAGCCGCTGATCTTCTGGGGCCGGATCGGCCTGATCCTGTTCGGGTTCCTGCTCGTCTACCTGGGCAAGAAGGGCGTTCTCGAAGCGCTGCTGATGATCCCGATGGGGCTGGGCATGGCCGCCGTCAACGCCGGCGTGATGTTCTTCGAGGGCGGCAGGGTGGGCACCCTGTTCGTCGACCCGCTGGTCACCGGCACCGACGCCACCATGGACATCTTGCAGATCAACTGGCTGCAGCCGATCTACACCCTGATGTTCAGCAACGGCCTGATCGCGGTGCTGGTGTTCATGGGCATCGGCGTGTTGCTCGACGTGGGTTTCGTCATGGCGAGGCCTTTCCAGAGCATGATCCTGGCGGTGTTCGCCGAACTCGGCACGGTGGCCACGTTCCCCATCGCGGTGGCGCTGGGCATGACCGAACGCGAGGCCGCCGCGACGGCCATGATCGGCGGCGCCGACGGGCCGATGGTGCTGTTCACTTCGCTGATCCTGGCCAAAGACCTGTTCGTCCCGATCACCGTCGTCGGCTACCTGTACCTGGGCCTCACCTATGGCGGTTATCCGTACTTGATCAAGCTGCTCATCCCGGAGCGCCTGCGTGCCATTCCGATGCCGGTCGAAGCCGGCAAGAAGATCACTTCGGGACAGAAGCTGGCCTTTGCGGTGATCTCGTGCACCTTGCTGTCGCTGCTGTTCCCGGTGGCGGCGCCGCTGTTCCTGGCGCTGTTCCTCGGCGTGGCGGTGCGCGAGAGCGGGCTGGTCGACTTCCAGAAAGTGCTCGAAGGGCCTGTGCTTTACGGCGCCACCCTGTTCCTGGGTC
>DASQFA010000235.1:0-13063 GCA_035633375.1 Rubrivivax sp. | reverse complement strand
TCGATCTCGCCCTCGCGCGTGAGCAGTTCCACCGTGCCCATCTCGCGCATGTACATGCGCACCGGGTCGGTGGTGCGACCGAACTCGCTGTCGACGGTGGACAACGCGGCTTCGGCGGCTTCCTCGGCTTCCTCCTCGGTCGCGGTGGTCGCGCCGCCACCGGCCACCAGCAGGGTCGCCGCGTCAGGGGCCTGCTCGTAGACGGCGATGCCCATGTCGTTGAGCATGCTGATGATGGCCTCGAGGATCTCCTCGTTGATCAGCTTCTCGGGCAGGTGGTCGTTGATCTCCTGGTGCGTCAGGAAGCCGCGCGTCTTGCCCATCTTGATGAGCGTCTTCAGCTCATTGCGACGCTTGGCGACTTCTTCTTCGGTGAGCGTGGCTTCCTCGAGGCCGAACTCGCGCATCAGCGCGCGTTCCTTGGCGCGCGACACCTTCATGCGCAACGGCTTGGCCTTGGCCTTGGCTTCGGCATCGGTGGCGGCGGCGACTTCGGCGTCGGCCTCGAGATCGGCAAAGTCCTCGTCGGCCGGCATCTCCGGCATCATTTTCAGCGGCTCGGGCGCGGCCTTGGCGCCGCGTTTGCCCTTGGCCTGCGGCGGCGCCGCGACGGGCGTCTTGGCGACGGATCTGGCATTCGGCTTCGGCAACGTCTTTACCAGCGCCACCGTGCGTGCTGTGGGCTTGGCCTTCTCCGCTGGCACCGGCGCGGCGGCTGCCTTCTTGTGGGCGAGCGGTGGCACGGCCATCGGCTTGCCTTTGGCCCGGGTCACCGGCGAGGCCTTGGACGGGGCGGCGGGTTTCTTGGCGGTCATGCGGTTCCTCTTTGGATGGGCTTCACGGCACCCGGCTCATGCGCCCGAGCAAGCCGCGCTGGCACAGGTCGCAACGCCCGGGCACAAGGTCTGTGCATGGGCGATGCGCACGCTGCCGTGAGCAGGATGCAGATGGCGCATGTCGGGCGGGCAAGATGCTGTGAGCGCTTGGAAAGCGCGGTCCTTGCGGGTGAAGGTGGCCGAAGAGGTGACCCCTATCAAGGGTGGCCGGGGCCCGGAGGTGCTGCTGTCACACTTGCCGCTGCAACAAACCCTTGATTATCGTTCAAGAACGGCCCCGCGTCCATCGCCGATTGGCTTGATGTCCGATGGGCTGGGCTGCGCCGAAGCGGGCGCTGTGTTCGAGCCGCCATTGAGCCAATGGGGTTATGCCACTTGGCTCATTCCCCATCAGCGGTGCCGGGCGGCGGCCTTGGGGGCGATCTCAGGATTTCGGCGCTGCCTGGGCGCTGAGCGCGCGCAGCCGCTGCAGCACATCCGCCAGTTCCTGGCGCGCCTGGGGATCGGCCAGACCGAGGGCGGCCAGCGCCTCGCTGCGCAGCGACAGGTGCTGCCGCCACAGCAGGTTGAGTACCGTACGCAGGTCATCGAAGCCGACCACGTCGTCCACGGCCATGGTGCCCATCAGCCGCAACGCGACCTCGCCGAAGGGCTGCTCCGCCAGCAGCGCCTGCAGCGTGTGCCAGGGCTGGGCGCCGTGTTCATGAAGCTGGCGCTCGAGCCAGCCGCACAGCGCGCCATACGGGTCCGGCAGCCGGTGCAGCAGTTCATGATCCTCGGCGTCCAGGCGCTCCCACCACTCGCTGCGCTGCAACAGCATGCGCAACGCCTGGTCCGCCGGGCCGATCGGCAGATGTCGCTGGCGCCGCAGCGGCGCCGCCCAGGAGCGCCGCGCCGGCTTGTGCGGTGTTGCCTGTGGGCCCGGCCCCGTGGACGCCAGGCCCCACAGCTGTGCCAGGTCGCCGGGTTGCAACTGGGCCAGCGCAGCCAGCTCGCCGAGCAATTGGCGCTTCAAGGTGCCGCTGTCGGGCAGCAGCGACCACAGGGGCTTGGCCGTGGCGAGCATGCGCGCACGGCCTTCGGCACTGCCCAGGTCGCAGCCGCTGCGCGCATGGTCGAGCAGCTGCAGCGACATCGGCACCGCTTGCTTCAGCGCGTCGTCAAAGCCCGCGGCGCCGTGCTCGCGCACATAGGAATCCGGGTCGTGCTGCGGCGGCAGGAACAGGAAGCGCAGGCTGCGCGTGTCGCTGGCATGGGGCAGGGCGGCCTCCAGCGCACGCGTCGCGGCGCGCCGCCCGGCCGCGTCGCCATCGAAGCTGAAGACCACCGAATCGGTGAAGCGAAACAGCTTCTGGATGTGCTCGGCCGTGCACGCCGTGCCCAGCGTGGCCACCGCGTTGGGCAGGCCGTGCTGGGCCAGCGCGACCACGTCCATGTAGCCCTCGACGACCAGCGCATAGCCTTTCGTGCGCAGCGCGGTGCGTGCCTCGAACAGGCCATACAACTCGCGGCCCTTGACGAACACCGGTGTCTCGGGCGAGTTCAGGTACTTGGGCTCTCCGCTGTCGAGCACGCGGCCACCGAAGCCGATGACCTCGCCCTTGACCGAGCGGATCGGGAACATGATGCGCTCGCGAAAGCGGTCGTAGCGCTTTTGTTCCGGTCCATCCTCGCCCTGCACGATGACCATGCCGCTTTCGGCCAGCAGCGGGTCGTCGTAGCGCGCGAAGGCACTCGCCAGGCTGCGCCAGCCCGGCGGCGAAAAGCCCAGGCCGAAGCGCTGCGCGATCTGGCCGCTCAGACCGCGGCGCTTGAGGTAGTCGATGGCCACCGGGTGGCCCTTGAGCTGGCGCTGGTAGAAGCCGGCGGCGCGTTCCAGCACCTCGCTCAGCGTGGCCTGGTGCGCCCTGGCCTGCAGCGCGCGTTGCTGCTCGGCGGCGTCGATCGGGCCTTCGGGCACGGTCATGCCGACTTGCTGGGCCAGGTCGCCGACGGCGTCGCGAAAGCTCATGCCGGAGTTTTCCATCAGGAAGCGGATGGCGTCGCCGTGCGCGCCACAGCCGAAGCAGTGATAGAACTGCTTGCTCGCACTGACGCTGAAGCTGGGCGATTTCTCTCCGTGGAACGGGCACAGGCCCATGTGGTTGGCACCGCTCTTCTTCAGCTCGACCTGGCGCCCCACGACCTCGACGATATCGACGCGTGACAGCAGGTCTTGCACAAAGCCGGTGGGGATCACCGCTGCAGTCTACCCAAGGCCCGTCTTTCAGTCGGGCGCCGCGCCGGTGGCGCGAGCGCCGGGCGCGACGGGGGCCGCGGCCAGCGCAAACAGCCCCTTGTAGTCGCGGATCCAGCTCGATACCGCAGCCGCCGGCATCGGCGCCGCGATGCCGGTGCCCTGGCCGATGTGGCAGCCCATCTCGAGCAGGGTGCGCGCCTGCGCCGGGGACTCCACGCCTTCGGCCACGACCACGCACTGGAAGGTGTTCGCCAGCCCGATCACGCCTTCCACGATGGCGCGGTCCTGCGTGTCGTCGAGCATGTGGTGCACGAAGGAGCGGTCGATCTTGAGCACGTCCACCGGCAGTTGCTTCAGGTAACTCAGCGTGGAATAACCGGTGCCGAAATCGTCCAGCGCGAAGCGCACGCCAAGCGCGCGGCAGCTGGCGAGCAGTGCCGACGTGGCGGCAATGTCGGCATGCGCGGCGGTTTCGAGCATTTCGAGTTCGAGTGATGAGGCCAGCACCTCGGTGTGCCGTGCCAGCAGTTCCGACAGGCGCAACGCAAAATCGGGCTCCTGCAGATGGCGCGCCGAGATGTTGACGCTGACCGAGATGTCATGTCCGGCGCGCCGCCACATGGCCAGGTGTTCCAGCGCCTGGCCGAGCACCCAGTCGCCAACGCTCGAGGACAGGCCGGTGTCCTCGATCAGTGGCAGGAACTGCATCGGCGCGATCAGCCCGTGCTGCGGATGGTCCCAGCGCAGCAGGGCTTCAAGGCCGAGCACCACGCCGCGCCGCATGTCGACCTTCGGCTGGTAGTAGAGAACGAACTCGCGCTTGTCCAGGGCCTCCTGCACGCGCCCGATGGCCATGACGCGTTCTTCGTTGCGCCGGCGGTTCTCGGGGTCGAAGAACTGGTAGCCGTTGCGTCCGGCCTGCTTGGCGCCATACATCGCATGGTCGGCATGGCGCAGCAGCGTGTCCGCATCGCTGCGATCGATGGGGTACACGGTGGCGCCCATGCTGGCGGTAACCTGCACCGGGTCGACGTTCGGGTCGATGACGTAGGGCTGGCCCACGACGCGCAGCACACGCTCCATGGCCAGGCGCGATTCTTCCATCGTGGTGGCTCGCAACAAGAGCACGAACTCGTCGCCACCCAGCCGCCCCGCGGCGTCGGACCAGATCTCGGTGCTGCGCAAGGCGCTGCGCAGCCGCCCGGCCAGCTCCACCAGCAGGCGGTCGCCGGCGGCATGGCCGAAGCGGTCATTCACCGGCTTGAACCGGTCCAGGTCGAGATAGCACACGGTGAGCAGATGGCCGTCGACATCGGCCGCCGTCATCGCCTCGGCCAGCATCTCCATCAACCTTGCCCGGTTGGGCAGGCGCGTCAGCTCATCGAAATGCGCCTGTCGCTCCAGCCGGTCGCGCTGCAGGCGCTGTTCGGTGATGTCGGAGATGACGAGCACGTGGTACAGCACCTTGCCGTCGACATCATTCACGGTCGAGATGGTGGCCTGCAGCGTGCAGGCCTCGCCGCTGCGCCGGCGCTCCACGACTTCGCCGCGCCAGCGGCCCGTGCTGCGCAGGCTGGACCACATGAGCAGGCGTTGCTGGCGCACCAGCGGGTCGGACGGCGCCGGGCGCAGCATCGACGGCACGCTGCCCAGCAGCTCGGGCCGGGTCGAGCCCAGAATCTGCGTGTAGGCCGGGTTGACGTCGAGCACGCGAAGCTCGGCGTCGGCAATCAGCAGGCCTTCGTGCAGGTGCTGGAACAGGCTGGCCGACAGCCTTTGCCGCTCTTGCGCATCGTGCCGTTCGCTGCTGTCGGACAGGGTCGCGATGAGGCGCGAGGCCTGCCCATGGTGGTCGCGTTCCACCACCAGCAGTTGGACGTCCAGCCAGCGCCAGGCGGGCGTGGCGCGCACGCGCACTTCGCGCTGTACGCGATTCTGCGGCCCGGTTTGCAGCTGAGCCAGGTCGTCATGCAAAGCGAGCCGATCGCCGTCGTGCACACAGGCCAGCCATGTCGATAGCGATGCCGAGGCGTCACCGCTGAGCTGCTTCCATTGCTCCGAGGTGCGCCCGAGGTCGCGCCCCAGGCGCCATTCCCCGACGCCGAGCCCGGCACCTCCCAGTGCCAGCAGCCAGCGCCTTTCGACGCTCAGGCTGTCCCGGGTCAGAAGATGCACCAGGAGCACCATGCCCACCAGCGTGGCGGCATAGGCCCACAGCGGGGCCAGGGCGCCGGCCAGCAACGATGCGCCAAAAGGCCCCAGGCCTACGCTGCTGGCCCAGAGGGCGCCCAGCGCGAGCAGCGCGGCGCTGGCCGAGGCAAGGCCCACACCGGCATGCACCACCAGGACGGCGAGCAGCGCGACGGGCAAGCCCGCCAAAGTCAGCGGCACTGCTGTCAACGCCGCCGACATGCCGAAGATTGCCGTCGCGCTGGCCGCGACAGCACCCAGCAGCAGCAGGGTCGTGCCGCGGCGGGCCGCCGCGAAGGCCAGCCGAAACGCGTCGTGGTTCAGCGCCAGCAGCGGCAGGCACGCCAGCAGCGAGCCGATCCAGCGGCCGAGCGTGCCGAACAGCAGCCACTTCGCCCACTCCGCCCAGGCGATGGCACCGGCGACGGCCAGGCCGGATGCCGTGGCGATGGCCCCGATCACTGCGGCAAGGCACGCCCCCGCCAGCAGCAGCCCGATGTCGCCGCGCCGTTCAAGGCGCGCAGAAAAACTGGCGCGGCGCAAGGCCCAGACCGCCAGGCCGACTCCGACCAGGTCGCCGCCCAGCAGCGCCAGCACCAACGTGCCCGGATGGGCCGGATCGGCCCACAGTGCCAGCGCGCCGAGCGCCACGCCCGGCAAACCGCTCGGCCCCCATCGCAACCAGGCCGCCATGGCCACGCCCGCGGGCAACCACAGCGGCGCATGCAAGGCGGCCGGGTCCGCAAAGAGAAGGCAGATCTTGCCCAGCAGGCCGTAGGCCAGGGCCACGATTAGGCAACGCTGCACCAGCACCACGCGCCGCAGCGTCTGCTTCGGGCGCTCGGCGCTCGAAGGTGGGGCCGGGTTGGGCGTCAATGGGCGAAGGATTCAGCGATAAAAACCCATGTTAGCCGTGACTGCCGGGCGCCGCATCGCGGGCAAGCCCCACCCTCGGACTTAGGGGGTGCTGGCTGCCGACGCTGAATCGGCGGCGATAGAGCAGGGACCGCCAGCCACCCGCCGAGCGCGGGTTCAACGCGGCCTGGCGCTCAGATGGTGAAGTCGCCGATCGTCTTGCCCGATGCCAGCGCGGCCTTGAGCCATTTGGGCTGCAGGCCGCGGCCGGACCAGGTATCGCCGGTCGCCACGTTGCGGAACTTGGGTGCCACCTTCGACCCTGCGCGCTTGGGCGCCGCTGACTTGCCCGACAAATCAGCCACGCTCAGCCCATGCTCGGCCATCAGGGCACGCACTTTTGCCACGGCCCCGGCCCGCTCGGCGCGCTGCGCCTCGGCGATCTGTTGTTCGATGGCGGCTTTCTGGGCCAGGAGTTCGCTGACTGACGCCATACTGAAACCTCTTTGAATTGAAAGCCGTCGAGTATATATATGTCGGCGTGCAAGATCAACACAGGAGTCAAAGTTTCAGTGTAAACCCCAAAATATCGAGTCCCGGAGGCGGTGGCGGTGGCGTGACTCTACCCCTGCCCGCAAACCCTTAGGCCGCGGGGGGCACATAGCCCGCCGGTTGTTCGGCGCCAGTGCCGAAGAAAAACTGCTCCATCTGCCGCGCAAGGTATTGGCGAGCGCGCGCGTCGGCCAAATTCAAGCGGTTTTCGTTGACGAGCATCGTCTGATGCTTTTTCCAAGCCTCGAAGGCTTCCTTGCTGACACTATCGTAAATGCGTTTGCCGAGTTCGCCTGGATAGGGCGAAAAATCCATTCCCGGGGCTTCCTTTTTCAGGTAAACACACTGCACCATTCTCGTCATGATCAAACTCCTTGTGTTTGTTTCAGGCCTCGGCCTCAGCCGAGTTTCTTGACCAGCACCATCGATCGCCGGTCCCAGTTGTATTTTTTCTTGCGCGCTTCAGGCAGTTGTTCCGGATCCACCTGGACAAACCCGCGCTTGATGAACCAATGCATGGTGCGCGTACTCAGCACGAATATGCTGTCCAGCCCCATCGCCTTGGCGCGCTGCTCGATGCGCTTGAGTATGCGTTCGCCATCTCCCTGGCTTTGCACCTGTGGGGATACTGTCAGCGCCGCCATTTCGCCGGTGCGCGATTCGGGGTAAGGGTACAGCGCGGCGCAGCCGAAGATGATGCCGTCGTGCTCGATGACGCTGTAGTTGGCGATGTCACGCTCGATCTCGGTGCGCTCGCGACGCACCAGCGTGCCGTCGCGTTCGAAGGGTTCGATCAGCTGCAGGATGCCGCCCACGTCGTCGGCAGTGGCCTCGCGCAGGCTTTCCAGCTTTTCATCGACCACCATCGTGCCGATGCCGTCGTGCGTGAACACCTCCAGCAGCAGGGCGCCGTCGGCCGCGAAGGGCAGGATGTGCGAGCGCTCGACGCCACCCTCGCAGGCGCGCACGCAGTGCTGCAGGTAGAAGGCCGTGTCGTTGGGCTGCGTCGGGTTGGGCAGGCTGGCCAGCAGCCGCTTGGCGTCGGCCAGCACCAGCTCGGTGTCGATGGCGCTTTCGGCATCGGCCGGGTCTTCGCGGATGCCCGGCACCTCGGTCAGGAACAAGAGCTTGTCGGCGCGCAGCGCGATGGCCGTGCTCGTGGCCACGTCTTCCATCGTCAGGTTGAAGGCCTCGCCGGTGGGCGAGAAGCCGAAGGGGCTGAGCAGCACCAGCGCGCCGATGTCGATGGCCTGGCGCATGGCCACGGCATCGACGCGGCGCACCACGCCGCTGTGCATGAAATCGACGCCGTCGACGATGCCTACCGGCCGCGCAGTGAGAAAGTTGCCCGACACCATGCGCACGGTGGAGTTGGCCATCGGCGTGTTCGGCAGGCCCTGCGAAAAGGCCGCCTCGATCTCGAAGCGCAACTGACCGGCGGCCTCCTGTGCGCAATCCAGCGCCACCGCGTCGGTGATGCGCAGCCCGTGGCTGAAGCGCGAGACCTGGCCCTTCGCCGCCAGCTGCTCGTTGACCTGCGGGCGAAAGCCGTGCACCAGCACCAGCTTGATGCCCATCGCATGCAGGATGGCCAGGTCCTGCACGAAGGCATTGAGCTTGCCCGCAGCAATCAGCTCGCCGGCCATCGCCACGACGAAAGTCTTGCCCCGGTAGGCATGCATGTACGGCGCGACCGCGCGGAACCAGGGCACGAAGGTGTGGGGGAAGACAAGGCTCATGGGCAGCGGGCTCGGGGACCGCAGGCATTGTGCCGCAGCCACCTCGCCATGCCACACCGCGCGCGCGCTTGGCCCCGAGCTGCGCGCGTCGATAATCCGCGCCTCGTGAGCGAGCCGACCGACACCACCCGAACTGCGCCGACGCGCGAGCGCACCGAGCGCGGCCCTTCCAGGCCGGGCAACGCCGTGCCGCCGATCACCTTCCCCGAATCGCTGCCGGTGTCGCAGCGCCGCGATCAGATCGAGCTGGCGATGCGTTCGAACCAGGTGGTCATCGTCTGCGGCGAAACCGGCTCGGGCAAGACCACGCAGTTGCCGAAAATCGCGCTGCAGCTCGGCCGCGGCCTGGGCGCGGGTGGCAAGGGGCTGATCGGCCACACCCAGCCGCGGCGCATCGCCGCCAGCTCGGTGGCCAAGCGCATCGCACAGGAGCTGAATTCGCCGCTGGGCGAGGTGGTGGGCTTCAAGGTGCGCTTCCAGGACCGGTTGCAACCTGGCGCCTCGGTCAAGCTGATGACCGACGGCATCCTGCTGGCCGAAACACAGAGTGATCCGCTGCTGCGTGCCTACGACACGCTGATCATCGACGAGGCGCACGAGCGCAGCCTGAACATCGATTTCCTGCTCGGCCACCTGCGCCAGATCCTGCCTCGCCGCCCCGACCTGAAGGTCGTGGTCACCTCGGCCACCATCGACGCCGATCGCTTTGCGCAGCACTTTTCCAGCGCCGCAGGCCCGGCGCCGGTGATCATGGTGTCGGGGCGCCTGTTCCCGGTGGAGCAGCGCTGGCGGCCCTTCGACTGGGACGGTGCCCCCAAGCCGACGGTGTCGGCCGCCCCCCAGGGGGGTGCGCCGTCCTTGAGGCGGCCCGGCGGAAAGCGTCGCGACCACGACCTGAACGACGCCATCGCCGACGCCGTCGATGAGCTGTGGCGCGACGGCGGGCCAGGCGACATCCTCGTCTTCCTGCCCGGCGAGCGCGAGATCCGCGATGCCGCCGACCACCTGCGCAAGCACCTGGCCCAGGCGCACAAAGGCCTGCAGCCGGAGATCCTGCCGCTGTTCGCACGGCTGAGCCAGCAGGAGCAGGAGCGCGTGTTCGAGTCCGGCAGCGGCCGGCGCATCGTGCTGGCCACCAACGTCGCCGAGACCTCGCTCACCGTGCCCGGCATCCGCTACGTCATCGACAGTGGCCTGGCACGCATCAAGCGCTACAGCTGGCGCAGCAAGGTCGAGCAACTGCAGGTGGAGCCGATCAGCCAGGCGGCCGCCCACCAGCGCGCCGGCCGTTGCGGCCGCGTGGCCAACGGCATCTGCATCCGCCTGTACGACGAGGCCGATTTCGCGCAGCGGCCGCGCTTCACCGACCCGGAGATCCTGCGCGCGTCGCTGGCTGGCGTGATCCTGCGCATGAAGGCGCTGCGCCTGGGTTCGGTGGAAGAGTTCCCGTTTCTCGAAGCGCCGCCGAAGAAGGCCATTGCCGACGGCTACGCGCTGCTGGGCGAGCTGAATGCGGTGGACGAGGCCAACGAACTCACGCCCATCGGCCAGGCGCTGTCGAGGCTGCCGCTCGACCCGCGCGTCGGCCGCATGATCCTGGAGGCGCGCGACCGCCAGTGCCTGAACGAAGTGCTCATCATCGCCTCGGCGTTGAGCGGCCAGGACGTGCGCGACCGCCCGCTCGAGCACCAGCAGGCCGCGGACGAGAAGCACAAGAAGTTCGACGACGAGAAGTCGGAATTCATCGGCATTCTGAAGCTGTGGCAATGGGTCGAGGAGGGGCGTGGCGTGCATGGCCACGCGCCGCAGCAAGGGCAGGGCAGCGACAGCCACAAGTTGTCCAACCGGCAGCAGGAGCAGCGGCTGCGCGACAGCTTCGTCAGCGTGCGCCGCGTGCGCGAATGGCGCGACATCCACAGCCAGCTGCACACGGTGGTGGCCGAGCATGGCTGGCACCTGAACGGCTCGCCCGCCACCTACGAGCAGATTCATCTGGCGATGCTGGCCGGCTTGCTGGGCAACATCGGGCTGAAGAGCGACGACGACGAGTGGTACCTGGGTGCCCGTGGCATCAAGTTCTGGCGCCACCCCGGTGCGCGCTTGAGCAAGAAGCCCGGGCGCTGGCTGGTGGCGGCCGAGCTGGTGGAAACCATGCGGCTGTACGGCCGCGGCCTGGCGGCCATCGAGCCGCAGTGGATCTCCGGCATTGCCGGCCATCTGCTGAAGACGCAACTGCTCGAGCCGCACTGGGAGAAGAAGGCGGCCGAGGTCATCGCACTGGAACGCGCCACGCTCTACGGCATCGTGGTCTACAGCAACCGACGCGTGAACTTCGGCAACGTCGATGCGAGTGCCGCGCGCGAGATCTTCATCCGCGAGGCGCTGGTCGGCGAGGAATGGGAGACGAAGCTGCCCTTCCTGGCGCACAACCGTAAGCTGATCGCGCAGGTGGAGGAGCTGGAGCACAAGTCGCGCCGCCAGGACGTGCTGGTGGACGACGAACTGATCCACGCCTTCTACGACCAGCAGTTGCCGCGGGACGTGTGCTCTGGCGTCAGCTTCGAGCGCTGGTACCGCGACGAAGCCAAGCGTCAGCCGCGCCTGCTGATGCTGACGCGCGACGAACTGATGCGCCATGAGGCCGCCGGCATCACCACCGCCGCCTTCCCGAAGACGCTGCGCCTGGGCGGCATCGACTGCGAGGCCAGCTATCTGCACGAGCCCGGCGATGCCAAGGACGGTGTCACGGTGACGGTGCCGATCTATGCGCTCAACCAGGTCAGCGAAGAGCGCTGCGAATGGTTGGTGCCCGGCATGCTGAAGGACAAGGTGCTGAGCCTGCTGAAGACGCTGCACCAGCGGCCGCGCTCGCGCCTGGTGCCGCTGCCGGCCTATGCCGACGAGTTCATCGCGAGCACGCCCTTCGCGCAGGGCGCGCTGCTCGATGCGCTGCTTAGGTCAGTGCGCGAGCGCACGCAACTGGCGGTGCAGCGCAACGACTTCAAGCACGAACAGCTGCCGCCGCACCTGTTGATGAATTTCCGCATCGTCGACGAGTACGGCCGCCAGCTCGGCACCGGCCGCAACCTCAGCAGCCTGAAGGCCGAGCTCGGCGGCCAGGCGCGCAGTGCCTTCCAGGCGCTTGCAGCCTTGCGTTTGCCGGCGGCTGCGGCGCCGCCGTCGACTGCGCACGAAGCAGCTGCATCTGACGCCAAGTCGGCAAGTGCGCCGCGTGGTGTCGCGGCCGCAGACGGGCCACGCAGCACCAACGCCGCAGACAGGTCACGCGGCATCAACGCCGCTGTGGCGCCACGCATGTCGGTGCCGGCCGAATCGCCGCGCCACACCGCGTGGACCTTTGGCGAGCTGCCTGAGCTGATGGAAATCCGCCGTGGCGCGCAAACCCTGGTCGGCTTCCCGGCGCTGGTGGACCGTGGCGACGGCGTCGAGATCGAGGTCTTCGACGAGCCCGACATGGCCAGTTCCAAGCACCGCGCCGGCCTGCGCCGCCTGGTCGCCTTGCAGATCAAGGAACCGCTGAAGTACCTGGAGAAGAACATCCCCGATTTGCAGAAAATGTCCACCGCCTACATGGGCCTGGGCACGCTGGAAGAACTGCGCGAGCAGATCATCGCGCTGGCGCTGGACCGCGCCTTCCTGGCCGAAGCGCTGCCCAGCGACGAGGCACAGTTCAGACAGCGCGTCGAAGAGGGCCGGGCAAGGCTGACGCTGATCGCACAAGAGGTGGCGCGGCTGGCGGGTCAACTGCTCGCGGAGTTCTCGACCGCACAGCGCAAGCTGAAGGACAGCCGGCCGCCGAAGGAGGTGGCCGACGACATCCAGGCGCAACTGCAACGGCTGATGCCCAAGCGCTTCATGCTCGCTGCGCCCTATGCGCAGCTGCAGCACATGCTGCGCTACCTGAAGGCGGTGACGCTGCGCCTGGACAAGCTCAAGGGCGACCCGGCGCGCGATGCCACTCGCCTGGCCGAGCTGCGGCCGTTGGAACAACGCTGGCTGCGCCGTCTGGGAGAGTTGAAAGGGGCCGGCGACGCCAGGCTGGACGAATACCGCTGGCTGCTCGAGGAACTGCGCGTCAGCTTCTTCGCGCAGGAGCTGCGCACGCCGCAGCCGGTGAGCGTGAAGCGGCTTGACAAGGCCTGGCAGCAACTGTCGAGCTGATGCACCTGCCGGCGCAGTGCCGCGCAATCCTCGGCCTTGCGCGAGCCGTACCAAGAAAAGCACAGACCGCCCCCGTGCGGACACCGCGGAACCGACTCCCTCGGGCTGCTGGTGTCGCTCCTCAAAGGGAGGCGGCCAAAGGCCGCTGTGGGCTACTTCGATTTCACGCCGGCACCGAAGGCCTTCGCAGCGCACGGCCGCCGCGCGGGGCTCAGATCTCATCGATACCGGTGGATGTCGGCGCCCGCTGGCCAGCTGAATCGGACAGTGAGAAGCGGTCGTTGGTACGGGTGTAGAAGCTCGCACCGAAGCGGGCCACGGGGTGGTAGTCGCGCAGGTTCAC
This sequence comes from Rubrivivax sp., assembly GCA_035633375.1. GTDB lineage: Bacteria > Pseudomonadota > Gammaproteobacteria > Burkholderiales > Burkholderiaceae_C > Rubrivivax. The sequence goes on along the minus strand of DASQFA010000235.1, from coordinate 127 downwards.
GCGCCAGGCCTCGGTGTCGATCAGGCCGGCGCGGGCGGCCAGCCGGACGATGCGGCCGATGAAGACGTAGCGGCTCTCGGTCTCGAGCTTCTCGTGCAGCACGCACTCGAAGGCCACCGGCGCTTCC
>DASQFA010000234.1:0-2554 GCA_035633375.1 Rubrivivax sp. | reverse complement strand
CATGCCCCAGTACAGCCCCCCCGTGCGCGACATGCAGTTCGTGTTTCATGAACTGCTGAATGCCGTCGACGAGCTGAAGAGGTTACCGCGCCACAAGGACATCGACGCCGACACGGTGAACTCTGTGCTCGAAGAAGGCGGCAAGTTCGCCGCCCAGGTGGCCTTCCCGCTGAACCTCAGCGGCGACCAGCAGGGCTGCAAGCTCGACCTGAAGACACACGAGGTGCGCACGCCCGACGGCTTCAAGGATGCCTACGCGCAGTATGTCGAAGGCGGCTGGGCGTCGATGGTGTGCGACCCAGAATACGGCGGCCAGGGCCTGCCGGTGCTGCTCAACCAGTGCTTCTTCGAGATGCTGAACTCGGCCAACCAGGCCTGGACCATGTATCCGGGTCTGTCGCACGGCGCCTATGCCTGCCTGCATGAGCATGGCACGCCAGAGCAGAAGGCCACCTACCTGCCGCGCCTGGTCAAGGGCGAGTGGATGGGCACGATGTGCCTGACCGAGCCGCAGTGCGGCACCGACCTGGGCCTGCTGCGCACCAAGGCCGAGCCGCAGCCAGACGGCAGCTTCAAGCTCACCGGGCAGAAGATCTTCATCTCCGCCGGCGAGCACGACATGGCGGACAACATCATCCACCTGGTGCTGGCGCGGCTGCCCGACGCACCGGCCGGCAGCAAGGGCATCTCGCTGTTCGTGGTGCCGAAATTCAAGCTCAAGGCCGATGGCTCGCTGGGCGAACGCAACCCGATCTTCTGCGGCGCGCTCGAGCACAAGATGGGCATCCACGGCAGCGCCACCTGCCAGATCAACCTCGACGGTGCGGTGGGCTCGCTGGTGGGCGCGCCGAACAAGGGCCTGGCGGCGATGTTCGTGATGATGAACGCGGCGCGCCTGGGCGTGGGCAACCAGTCGCTGGGGCTGACCGAGGTGGCCTACCAGAACGCGGTGGCCTACGCCAAGGACCGCATCCAGATGCGCTCCTTGTCCGGCCCGAAGGCCACCGACAAGGCGGCCGACCCGATCATCGTGCACCCCGACGTGCGCAAGATGCTGCTCACCGCGCGTGCCTATGCCGAAGGCGGCCGCGCGCTGGCCATGTACTGCGCGCTGCTGCTCGACAAGGAGCATGCCTCCGACGACGCGGACGAGCGCAAGGACGCTGCCGATCTGGTGGCGCTGCTCACGCCGATCGTCAAGGCCTTCCTCACCGACAACGGCTGGATTGCCACCTCGGCCTGCCTGCAGGTCTTCGGCGGCCACGGCTACATCAAGCAGTCCGGCATGGAGCAGTTCGTGCGCGATTCGCGCATCAACATGATCTACGAGGGCACCAACACCATCCAGGCGCTGGACTTCCTGGGCCGCAAGGTGCTGGGCGACAACGGCGCGAAGATGCGCAAGTTCGGCAAGCTGGTAACCGAGTTCGTCGAGGACGAGGGCACGAACGAGGCGATGCAGGAGTTCGTCAACCCGCTGGCCGAGCTGGGTGACAAGGTCAACAAGCTCAGCATGGAGCTGGGCATGAAGGCCATGCGCAATGCCGACGAGGTGGGCGCCGCAGCCACCGACTACCTGCGCGTGTGCGGCCACCTGGTGTTTGCCTACTTCTGGGCGCGCATGGCCAAGATCGCGCTGGCTAAGAAGGATTCGGGCGACCCGTTCTACACCGCCAAGCTGCACACGGCACGCTTCTACTTTGCCAGGCTCTTGCCCGAGACTTCAGGGTTGATCCGCAGCGCCCGTGCCGGCATGGCGCCGCTGATGGACATGGAAGAGGCGTTGTTCTGATTCCGCGCCCAACACTCATAGGCCGCAACTTGATTTCAGGAGAAACACAGTGAGTCGATTCCAGGTCCGCAAGGTCGCCGTGCTCGGCGCCGGGGTGATGGGCGCGCAGATCGCCGCGCATCTGGTCAACTGCCGCGTGCCGGTGGTGTTGTTCGATCTGCCGGCGAAGCAGGGCCCTGCCGGAGCGGGGGCCCCGGCAGTCGTCAACCGTAACGGCATCGTCGCCAAGGCGGTCGAGGGGCTGAAGAAGCTCAAGCCCGCGCCGCTGGGCGTGCCGGAGAGCGCCGCGCTGATCGGCCAGGCCAACTACGAGGAACACCTCGACCAGCTGGCTGGCTGCGACCTGGTGATCGAGGCCATCGCCGAGCGCATGGACTGGAAGCTCGATCTGTACAAGAAGATCGCGCCTCACGTGGCGCCGCACGCCATCCTGGCGAGCAACACCTCGGGCCTGTCGATTACGAAGTTGAGCGAGGCCATCCCCGAGGAGATGCGCGCGCGCTTCTGCGGCATTCACTTCTTCAACCCGCCGCGCTACATGGCGCTGGTGGAGCTGATCCCCACGCCGGGCACCCGGCCCGAGGTGCTGGACCAGCTGGAGGCCTTCGTCACATCGGGTCTGGGCAAGAACGTGGTGCGCGCCAAGGACACGCCCAACTTCATCGCCAACCGCGTGGGCATCGCCGGCATGCTGGCGACGATGCTCGAGGCCAGCAAGGCCGGCCTGAGCTACGACGTGGTCGATGACCTGACGGGCAAGAA
>DASQFA010000233.1:0-11319 GCA_035633375.1 Rubrivivax sp. | reverse complement strand
GTCGAGCGCGCCCATGTCGCCGGTCCACAGCCAGCCGTCGCGCAGCGTCTTCGCGCTGGCCTCGGGGTTGCGCCAGTAGCCGGCCATGACCGTGTCGCCGCGCACCAGCACTTCGCCGGTCTCGCCCGCGGGCAGCGGCGCGCCGTCGGCAGCGGCCACGCGCAGCTCGACCATCGAATGCGCCACGCCGACCGAGGCGATGCGCGCCGCATGCCGCGGGTGCGCCGTGTCGGCCAGGTGTTCGCGTGACAGCGCGCTGATGGTCATCGGCGATTCGCCCTGGCCGTAGATCTGCACGAAGCGCGGCCCCATCGTCGCCAGCGCGCGCTGGATGTCCTCGACATACATCGGCCCGCCGCCGTAGACGATGGTCTTTAAACCGCCGCAGTCCGCGGCGCTGGCTGCGAGGTGCTCGACCAGCCGCTTGACCATGGTCGGCGCGGCAAACAGGCACAGGCGGCCCAAGCGTTGCGACAACGTCACCAGCTCGGCCGGATCGAAGCCGCCGGATGCGGGCACCACATGCCGCGCCGCACGCGCAACGAAGGGAAAGTTGTACATGCCTGCGCCGTGCGACATCGGCGCGGCATAGACCATGGCATCGTCGGTGCCGACATCGTCGACATCCATGAAGTAGCACGCCGTCATCGCCTGCAGGTTGCGGTGCGTCTGCATCACGCCCTTCGGCCGGCCGGTGGTGCCCGAGGTGTAGAACAGCCAGGCCAGGTCATCGGGCGCGCGCTGCAGCGGTGCCATCGGGGCCGCGCCCAGCGCCGCGTGGTAGTCGGCCTGGCCGGGGATCAGCAGCTGGCGCAGCGCGGGCATCTGGCCGCGATGTGGCTGCAGCGATTCGGCCAGTGCCTCGGATGCAAACAGCACCGAGGCTTCGGCATCGCCGAGGATGAAGAGCACCTCTTTCGGGTGCAGCTTGGCGTTCATCGGCACCACCGCCAGTCCCGCCCACAGCGCTGCGTACAACACCTCGAGGTAAGCCACCTGGTTGTCCATGTACAGCGCCACGCGCTCGCCCGGCGCCAGGCCGAGCGTGTGGCGCAGGTGGCCGCCAAGGCGCGCCGCGCGCGCCGCCAGCCCGGCATAGTCGAGCTGCGGCTGCTCGCCCAGCCACACGGCCACGCGCTGCGGAAAGACCCGCGCGGCGCGCTCCAGCCACAGTGCCAGGTTCATGGCCGGGCCCAGGCGTGTGCGGGAGGCATCTGGCGCGCCATGAATCTGCCTTCAGGCCGCCGGTTCGGCCTTCAACTGCGCGTCGCCCGGGCTGCGCAGGCGCAGCGTGGCCAGCAGCATGAGCAGCATCAGCCCGGCCACGAGCAGGTAGGCCATGCCGAAGCCGCGTGCGCCGCCGCCGCCGAAATCGGCCACGGCGCTGACCACCGCCGCCGACAGCAATGTGCCCACGCTGGTGCCGATGTTGATCAGGCCCTGCGCCGCGCCGCGTTGCGCCGCGGGGGCCTCGTCGATGGCGATCGAGCGCAGCGCGCCGCCGACGACGATGCCCACGCCCAGCCCGACCGGCATCGACGCCAAAAGGAAGAACCACAGGCCCTGTTCGGTGAGCGCCGATGCCGCATAGCCCAGCGCGAGCATGCCGAAGCCGGCCAGGATGAGGGCACGCGCGCCCAGCCGGTTGAGCAGGCGGCCCGCGCCGACGGAGCCGAGCATCGAGCACAGCACCAGCGGCATCAGCACGAAGCCGGCATGGCGAGTCTGCACGCCATGCGCCAGGTGGGCGATCGAGCTGAGGAAGACGACGCTGCCCATGCCGAAGCCGGCACCCACCGTGAGCGCGTAGGTCAGGGCCAGCTGCCGGTTGGCGAACAGCGACAGCGGGATCATCGGACTCGCCGCGCGCCGCTCCACCTGGATCAGCAGCACGAGCATGAGCGCGGCGCCGAGCAGCAGGCCAGGCCAGAGCATGGCGCCGAAGAAGGCATCGGCGACGCGCGTGATGCCCAGCACCAGGCAGCTCAGGAACAGGAACACGCTGACGACGCCCAGACGATCGAGCGGCGCAAGCCCGGCTGGCGCCGCGGTGCCGGGCAGGCTGCGCGCGCCCAGCGCCAGCACCACGGCGGCGATGGGCAGGTTGAGCAGGAAGATCCAGTGCCAGCTCAGGGCCAGCATCAGCAGCGTGGCCAGCGGTGGGCCCAGCACGAAGGCCATGCCGTAGGTGGCACCGACCAGGCCCAGCGCACGGCCGCGGTCCTGGGCGGGCACTGCATCGCCGATCACGGCACTGGCCGTGGGCACGATGCCGCCCGCGCCGAAGCCTTGCACGGCGCGGCCGAGCAGCACCACCCAGAAACTGGGGGCCAGGGCGATGATCAGCGAGCCGGCTGCGAAAAGGCACACGCTGGCCATGAAGACCGGCCGCCGGCCATGGCGATCGCCCAGATTGGCGAGCAGCGCGGTGCTCGCCAGCGAGCAGAGAATGAAGACCACCATCAGCAGCCCGGCCTGACGATGATCGATGCCGAAGGCTTCGCGCAGGGCGGGAATCGCCGGTGCGATCACGGCCGTGTCGAGCGCGGCCATGAAGACGCCGATGAACAGCGCCGGCATCAGCCGGCGCGGCGTCGAAGCGTGGCTGGATCGGTAGGCTGCGGACATTCAAACCCTGTGGGACGCCCTGGCGGGAGGGTCGATCGAGGGTTGGAATTCTAGGCCCCCGCGACGCAGGGGCCAGGTCAGCCGCCGTCCTCTCGCGGCCCACCCTGATCTGGCGCAAGCAAGGTGACGGCTTCAGCGCCGATGCGCGGCGTGAACAGGCCGCAGCGGCCGATGCATCAACGGCGCAGGCCCTGCACGGCCTGAAGGCCTCGCACCGCTGCAGGGTTCAGGCCGTGGTGGCGACGAATTTCACGCGTTCCGACACGTTCAGGTTCCAGCCTTCGCCGGACTGACGGTTCAGCGCCAGCAGGATCTGCGACTTCAGCGCCAGCACCGGCACGATCGGCGTTTGTGCATAGGCATCGAGCAGGCGCAGCTTGGCCACGCGCGAAGGCCGGTCCACGGCCACGATGAGCTGCTGCTGCTCGAGCAGCAGCGGCATCACGCGGTGGCTGATGGCAGTGCGCAGCGGCAGCAGTGCCAGTGCCGCGGCATCGAGCGGAAAGCGCTGCAGGTCGACCAGCGGGAAACCCATCTTGTGTGCCAGCGCGGTGCGCATGTCGGCGCGCGAGACCAGTCCGCAGCCGACCAGCGCTTCGCCCAGTGCCGTCTTGCCGTCCAGGCCGGCCATCGTGCGATCGAGCTGGGCCTGCGTCACCAGCCCCAGCTCGAGCAGTGATTGGCCGAGCGGCATCGCCGGCTGCAGCTGCTGCTGTGAGACGGCCTCGAGCAGCTTGGCCGGGCTGGCGATCCAGTGGCGCGAGGCCAGTTCTTCGGCCGACGCACCGAACTCGCAGCGCGAGTAGGCGGTGCGCGGCACGAACACGCGCTGCAGCGCGCCTTCGTCGTCCAGCGGCGTGAACAGGTACATGCCTTCGGCCGCCTCGGCGTAGCCGGCCGTGCGCCCGGTGAGGGCCGGTGCGTTGGCCTCGCCAACGCGCTGCAACAGATAGTCGCGCTGCTGCGCAACCGCTGGCACACGTTCGCGCGGTGCGCCCGCGGCCCGTGCGACGGGCTGCAGCGGCGTGGTCAGCGTCAAGCGGTGGAAGCGCGCAAAGGACAGCGACACGTCGGGGCTGTCGGGCGCGATGCGAAAGTGCAGGCGGCGCTTGGACGGGTCGAAGTCGAGCATCACCCCTTCCAGCGGGGTCCCGGTCTGCGTTTCGATGCGACAGGCCTGGGGCGTGCCCAGCGGCGGCGGCACATGGCGCCGCCCGGCCGGCGGCAACGGCCACTGCCAGGGCGCGGGCTCGTCGACCAACAGGGTAGGGAGGGGGGTGATCGGGTCTGACACGACAGGTATCGAAGTGGCTGCAAGGGGCCATCGCGGCAGGCAAGGCCCCTGCCTGCACATTAACGCCAGCGTAACGCTCGGGGTCGTGCAAAAAGGCGCGCTTATCGGGCCAGTTGCAAACAGTGACGCATGCGGGCAAGCGCTGGGCAAGCGCCGAAGTCAGCTGCGCTGCTCGAACACGCCGAGCTTCTTGTGCAACGGCGATTCGTCGGCGATGAACAGGTACGCCGGCGTCGTGCTCGACATGTTCGACAGGCTCACTGCCGAGTAACCGGGCGCGCAGCAGGTGTCGGCCTCGGCCAGCGTGAAGGCCTGCTGTTCGATGTGCACGCGGGCACTGCCTTCGATCAGGTGGAACACCATGGCCGGCGAGCGCACCGGCAGGCTCAGGGTCTGCCCCGCGCGCAGCATCAGCGCGTAGTAGCCCAGGATGTTCTGCACGTCGGCGCCGGTGAGCGGGTTGACATAGTTCAGCTGCACCGCCTGCAGCTGCGGCTGCTCATGCGCCAGTGCCTGCAGCGCGGCGCGGGCCTGCGCCCAGGGGTAGCGCAACATCGGGTAGGCCTTGCGCGGGCGCTCGAACAGCGGCGCGGGCAGCAGGCCGCCGTGGGCATGGGTGTGCTCGCCATGGCCCGGCCGCAGCGCCTGGCGTGCGCCGTTGACGTGATAGCTGGCCTCGAGGTAGTACACCAGCGGCAGGTCCAGCACGTCCAGCCAGATCACCGGCTGCGTGCCATCGTGTCCGTGTTCGTGCCACAGGCCGGTGGGCGTGAGGATTAGGTCGCCGCGCTGCATCAGGCACTTCTCGCCGTCCACGGTGGTGTAGGCGCCGTCGCCCTCGACGATCATGCGCACCGCGTTCGGCGTGTGGCGGTGCGCGGGCGCCCACTCGCCGGGCAGCAGCAGCTGCATGCCCAGGTAGATGGCGGCGCTGGCCTGCATCTTGTCCAGGCCATGCCCGGGGTTGGCCAGCACCAGCACGCGGCGCTCGGCCTTCTCGATCGGCGTGAGTTCGCCGCTGCGCAGCAACAGCGGCCGCAGCGCCTGGTAGGGCCAGTGCGTGGCCCGCGTGTGCGGCTGTGGCTTGCCCGGCGGCAGCAGTGCACGCATGCTGGGCCACAGCGGCACCAGGTTCTGCGCCCGCAGCGCATCGACATAGTCGGCGGGCAGGTCTTCCAGGCGGCCAAGTTCGGTCATCGTGTTGTCCCCCAGTTCAGGCGGCGAGACGGCTCTGGGCCTGCCAGCCGTACAGCCACTCCCGCGCATCGTAGAAGCGTTCGGGCGTGCGGTCATTTGCCCAGCTCGTTGCGTACCAGGCGCTCGACATCGCTGGCATGGATGATGAGCCCATCGCGCACGCCGACGGCCCGATGTAGACCGCGCGGCCGCGCGCCTGTTCGCCGACGCCGAGGGCGTCGAAGGCCGCAAAGGCGTTCGGCCCGAGCTGGATGCCCGCGCCGATCTCGCCCAGCCGAGGCGATTGCTCCAGCACCTTGACGGCAAACCGTGTCGCGTGAGCGCCTGTGCCGCAGCCAGGCCGCCGATGCCGCCGCCGGCCACCCGCGCCGGCCGTGTCGGGGTCGCTGCACTCATGCGCCGATGCCAGTGCAAGCCGGCCCACGCCGCAGCCCTTGGGATGCGGTCCTGCGCGCCGCTCAGGGCCGCTGCAGGTACAGGTACAGGCCGGCGATGGATTGGCTCTGGTGCTCACGGATCGGCTGTTGCAACACCTGCCGCAGCTGCAACCCGTGGCCTTGCGCCAGGCCTTGCAGATAGGGCAGCGAATGTGCGTAGCGCAGCTCCGGGGTGAGCGCCACAGCCTGTGCGTCGCCGGCCTGTTCGGCCGAAAAGCAGAACCAGCCGCCCGGGCGCAACACGCGCATCACGCCGCCGAACACCGGGCCGAGCTCGCCGACATAGATGAACACATCGGCGGCGAGCACGAGGTCGTGGCGCTTGTCGGTATGCGCCAGGTGTTGCACCAGATCGGCCTGCACCAGGCTGTCGTACACGCCCAGCGCCGCCGCGCGATCGAGCATGCCCTGCGACAGGTCCACACCGTCCAGGCAGCGCACCATCGGCTTCAGCAAGGGCCCGCACAGGCCCGTGCCACAGCCCAGGTCGAGCGCGGCGTCGAATGCGCCGGGGTGCAGGCCAGGCAAAGGCGCCACCAGGCGGCGGTGCGCCTGGTAGCCGAGCACGCCGACCAGATGTTCGTCGAAGCTGTCCGCATAGTCGTCGAACAGGCTCTGCACATAGGCGCGTGGCGCACTCGGCGGGGCGGCGCTTTGGCGCAGCGAACCGAGGAAGAAGCGGCTCAGCTGCGCATCTGCCCCGAGATCGATGGCGCGCTCGAACGCGGCCGCGGCTTCATCCGGGCGCTGCAGCGCCTTGAGCAGTGCGCCGCGCTGGCTCCACGCCTCGTGGTGGCTCGGATCGAGTGCCCGCACGCGATCGTTGGCCTGAAGCGCCGCGCTCGGCTGGCCCAGGCGTTGCTGCATCTGCCCGAGGCGAAACCATGCGTCGGCGCGGGCCGGCTGCAGCTGCACCACCCGCTGAAAAGCCGCCAAGGCTTCGGCAAAGTGGCGCAGCCGGTCCAGGGCGTGGCCGCGCTGGTACCACGCTACGGCCAGGTCGGGGTCCACCGCCAGTGCGTGGTCGGCGCTGGCCAGAGACTCGGCGTCGCGGCCCAGATCGGCCAGCGCCACGGCGTGGTGGCACCAGGCATCGAGGTGTTCGGGTTCGGCCGCCAGGATGGCGTCCAGCTCGGCCAGCGCCTGCAGCGGCCGCCCCAGGCGCAGGCGTGTGGCGGCCAGGTTGACCCGCGTCGACACGCGCTGCGGCAGTACCGCCAGCGAAGCCATGAAGCATTGCTCTGCCATCTGCATGTGGCCGGCCTCGAAGTGCTGTACGCCTGCGAGAAAATCAACGCGGGCCCGGTCGAAGTCTTGAGTCATGCGCGCACATGCTAGCGCGGGCCCCGGGCGTTTGGCTGCGCGCAGCCGCGCCCGGCGTCGGCCGTCAACCCCTCACATGAGTGAGGGTGCCACTCGCCATGCCCTGAAACACTCTGTACCATTTGATGCATCGGGTGTCGGCCCGGGTCGAGGGAGCAGCAATTGACACTGAACGAACTCAAGGGCAAATACACCCGGCTGAGCAATGAAATCGACGCGCTCGCCGGGGCCGGCGAGCGCAACGAAGCCAGGCTCATGCACCTGATGAACGAGCTGGATCAGGTGCACGGCGAAATCGTCGAGTTGCGTCGCCGCACCCTGGCAGCGCCCACGCTGCGCGACGCGGTCGCCTGGGCCCAGCCGATGCCCATGCGCGCGTCAGCGCTGAATGCGGCGATCTCGACGATCGAGTAAGCCGGCATCGAGCGGCCGCGAGCCGCAATCCTGCTGCATAGCCGGGCCCCGTGTGGGCCCGTTTTTCATGCCGCGGCCACTGCATGCAACACGCCGGTTGCGCGCAAGCGACAGCCGGCCGAGCGCACTGACGGGCCGCCATGACACGGCACTTGACCCTGCACCATGGGTAGGCATTCACGGCATGGGCTGAGGGCAGGGCTGTCGGCATGGGCTTGCCATATCACCGGGCGGTGACTATAGTGGTGTCACCATTTAGTGACAAGGAGTCGTCATGCAGCGTCGTCATTTCATCCGTGTGCTCGGCGGTGGTGTGGTGGTGGCCGCCGGCGCCGCGGCCACCGGCTGTTCGAATGCGCTGCCGAGCGAGGCTGTCAGCGCCTGGCAAGGCCCCGTTAACGAGCCGGAGGTGCGCCGTTGGATCCTCGGCTACGCCATCCTCGCGCCGCATTCGCACAATCTGCAATCATGGCTGGTCGACCTGCGTGTGCCCGGCGAGATGCTGCTGTACTGCGACCTGCAGCGCCTGCTGCCCGAGACCGACCCCTATTCGCGACAGATCATGATGAGCCAGGGCACCTTCCTGGAGTTGCTGGAGATGGCCGCGCGCGAGCGCGGCTTGCGCGCCGAGATCACGCTCTTCCCGCAAGGCGCGTTCGCGCCGGACAAGCTGGACGGGCGGCCGGTGGCCCATGTCCGCCTCAGCCCAGACGCCAAGGTGGTCAAGGATCCGCTGTTCGCGCACATCCTCAACCGCCACACCCACCGCGGTGTCTACGACGTGGCGCGCCCGGTGCCGGACTCGGCCTGGCAGGCCATGGCCACCGCGGGCAACGCTGACGGCCTGCGCTTCGGTTTTGCGGGCCCGGACCAGCCCCAGGCACTGCAGCAGCAACGCGCACTTGCTGCAGAGGCCTGGCGCATCGAGCTGGTCACGCCGCGCACGATCATGGAGTCGCTGAAGGTGCTGCGCGTCGGCCCGTCCGAGATCGCCTTGCATCGCGACGGCATCTCGCTGATGGATCCGATGGTGGTGTGGCTCAACCGCCTGGGGCTGTTCGATCGCAGCCAGGCGCCGCGCCCGGATGACTTTGCCACCGCCAGCCAGATCAAGGACTTCAACAGCAAGCTCGATTCGACTGCGGGTTTCCTGTGGATGGTGAGCCAGGGCAATGACCGTGCCACGCAGGTCAACGCCGGGCGCGCCTATGCGCGCGTGCAGCTGGCGGCCACGGGCCAGGGTGTGGTCATGCAGCCTTTGCAGCAGGCCTTGCAGGAGTATCCCGAACAAGCTAAACCGTATGCCGAGATCCGGCGGCTGCTGGATGCGCCGGCACCGACCCAGACCGTTCAGATGTGGGCCCGCGTGGGCTTTGCGCCGCCGGTGCAGCCGGCGCCGCGCCGTGGCGTCGATGCCCATATCCTGCGCAGCTGATGAAGCCCGATCCGCTGCCGCCGCGCTCGCGCGACCGCGCCGCCACCGAAGAGCGCATCCTGGCCGCAGTGGGCGAGGTGCTGGCGCGCGACGGTTTCGGTGCCGTCGGCGTGAACGCGATCGCGCGCGAGGCCGGCGTCGACAAGGTGCTGATCTACCGCTATTTCGGCGGCCTGCCCGAGCTGCTGCGCATCTGGGGGGCGAGCGGGCGCTTCTGGCCCTCGGTCGACGAGCTGCTCGGCCACGATGCGCAAGCCGTGAGGGCGCTGCCGATGCCGCAACGTTATGCGCTCTTCTTCGACCGCTTCATCGACGCGCTGCGCGCCCGCCCGCTGACGCTGGAGATACTGGCCGCCGAAATCGTCGAGCGCAACGAGCTCACTGCCATTCTGGAGGCCGAGCGCGAAGAATGGGGCGCGCAGGCCGAGGCGCTGTTCGGTGGCGAGGAATTCCAGCGCCTGCCGCACCTGCGCGGCATTACATTGCTGCTGGTGGTGGGCGTGCAGTACCTGCTGGTGCGTGCGCGCAAGACGCGCGTCTTCAGCGGCATCGACGTGGGCAGCGATGCGGGCTGGCGGGCCATCAAGGCCAGTGTGGGGGCCATGGCCCAGCAGATGCTGGCCGAACCGCGCGACGGTGTCGAAACGCAGGCGAAGGCCGACAAGATCGCAGCCGTGGCGTCGACACGTGCCCCGAAGAAGGCCGCGGGTTGACACTGCGGCAGGGGGCATCGATGATCGAAATGACAATTCATCGTGGCGACGCAGTTGTCGCACCGCAAAACACCCAGACCGGGCAGACGGAGGCCAGCGCATCATGATCAAGACAGGCGTCACGAAGCTGCTTTGTTGCGCCATGGCGGCGCTTTGCCTGGCTGCCTGTGGCGGTGGCGAAGTTGGCGGCACACTCAGCGGGCTGGGCAGCGGACTGAGCGTGACCCTGCGCAACAACGCCGCAGATCCCCTGACACTGACCAGGAACGGTTCGTTCACCTTCGCCGACAGCCTGGACGCTTCGAGCGCCTATGCGGTGACGGTACTGACGCAACCCGTCGGGCAAAGTTGCGCGGTCACCAATGGCAGCGGCACGCTCAACGAAAATGGCGATTCGATCGACAATGTCAGTGTCGTGTGCACGACCACGGCCAGCCTCGTCGGAACGCTTACGGGGCTTGTGGCCGGCACCTCGGTGACGCTGATCAATGCAGGCGTCGAACTACCACTGGTTTCGGACGGGCCATTTGCATTCCCGGGCATTGTCAGCGACGGTACCGCCTACGACGTGAGGGTGCTAACGCAACCACTGAGCGCCACATGCACCGTCAGAAATGGCGACGGCACCTTTTTCTCCGACGTCGCAGCGGATCGCAGGAACCTCAGGGTGACGTGCAACTGAGAGTGCCGCAAACGCCGCTTTCAGGCCGCCAGCGCCAGCGGCACCTCGACCGCCGCCTTCAGCCCGGCCTCGTGCTTGGCCCAGTCGATGATCTCCAGCCGGCCGTCGGCATGTTCGACCAGCGCGGTCAGGCTCTCGACCCAGTCGCCGTCGTTGGCGTACAGGATGCCGTCGATGTCGCGCATCTCGGCATGGTGGATGTGGCCGCAGACGACGCCCTGCACGCCGCGCGCGCGTGCCTCGCGGGCGACGGCCTGCTCGAAGTCGCCGACGTAGCTGACGGCGCGCTTGACCTTCAGCTTCAGGTAGCGCGACAGGCTCCAGTAGGGCAGGCCGAGCCGTGCGCGCAGCGAGTTCTGGTGCCGGTTCAGGCGCAGCGTCAGCTCATAGGCCCAGTCGCCGACATACGCCAGCCAGCGCGCACACTGGATCACGCCGTCGAACAGGTCGCCGTGCACGATCCACAGCTTGCGCCCATCGGCGGTTTCGTGGATCCAGTCGTCGACCACCTCGACCCCGCCGAAGTTGTGCTGCACGTAGCGCCGCGCGAATTCGTCGTGGTTGCCGGGCACGAAGATCACTTTCGTGCCCTTGCGGGCGATGCGCAGCAGCTTCTGCACCACGTCGTTGTGCGCCTGCGGCCAGTACCACTGGCGGCGCAATTGCCAGCCGTCGATGATGTCGCCCACCAGGTACAGGGTGTCGCATTCCACGTGGCGCAGGAAGTGGAGCAGCCGCGTCGCCTGGCAGCCCGGCGTGCCCAGGTGCAGATCGGAAATCCACACGGTGCGCACCTGCAGCCGCGACGGCGCTGCCGGCGGCATGTCGCCTAAGTCGGCAGGCAAGTCCCGTTGCATGCGCGCGATGTTGGCCGCCTCGCACGACGCCCGTGTGACAGCCCGGCGACAGCCGTGTGAATGTCGGTTCGGCGGCCGCCTCCGGCATTGAAGTAGACCAGGTCGATGTGCACGATGGGCGCCTCAGTGGGGGGTGCCGGGCGATGTCGAGGCTGCTGCGCGGCAGCCCCATCAAGCGGGCTGGGTCGCCGCGGCGCTGGGCAGGCGCATCAGCCGCTGGCCCATGCGCACCGCGCTGCCGGGTTCGATGCCCGGGCACAGCGCGAAGCCGCGCGGTGCGAAGACGATGATCGTCGAGCCGTGTTCGAACCAGCCCAGTTCCTGGCCCTTGGCCACGCG
>DASQFA010000232.1:0-2691 GCA_035633375.1 Rubrivivax sp. | reverse complement strand
ACTACGAGGCCGTGCCGCCGGCCGTGCAGCAGGATCTGGTGGGCCGGCACAAGGTGCACGACGAGGAATAGGGGCTGGCTCTGGCCCGGACGAGCAACCGGCCACCCTTTCTTGCTCCGCTGGCTGCTTGCGGCGCAAAGCGGCCGCTCAAGTCTTGACGAAGTAGTGCCGCTCCCGGCCATTTGCCGACGGTCGTGACAGGCCGGTTTCTGGCATCCCGCCTTGCCGATGTCGAAGTGGAAGCAACTCCGAGTGGCTCGGCCACTCATTCGGCGCACCAACTCCACGAAACTGTCCGTTTGAATGGCTCGTGCGCATCGAGCGCGGCTATCAATGATCGACGTCAGTGATAGTCCTCTTCACGCTGGTGGCGCACCGCCAGCACGACTACTCTTGACGCACTGACGATCTCGTACAACGCGACATATCCTGTGCCTCCGAACGGGACGATCAGTTCGCGCTGTGCTGGGTTCTGGGCCGCTTTGCGGAAGCTGAATGGGGTAATCGCCAGGCGGTGCTGTGCCGTCGCCCGGATAGCCTCGATCGCTGCTTGGGCGCGATCGAGGTCTTCGGTTGTCTCGGCTTGGTCGAGCAAGAAGTCAAAGAGGCGATCCAGGTCAGCTTCGGCCGTCGGAGACAGCTCAACAACAAAACTCATCGGCCGAGCTTCTTGCGCCTGGCGTCAAGCTTGGATTGGAGTCTTTCCAGTACGGTCTCAACAGGCACCGAAACGCCCGTCTGGTGGTACGCCTCAGACGCTGCTTGTGCACGAGCATGGAATGAGGTTTGGACGCGCCGGAAAGCGATGGCGTCTCGCACTGTGGCCTCGACGAAGTCGGTCAGAGTTTCACCCTGCCTGAGTACGGACTCGAGTTCAGCGCGCAACTCTGGCTCGACGCGGATTTGGGGTATGACGGCAGACTTCATCCGGGAAGTGTATTGCGTTTGAGTTACGCTCGCAACACCCCTTCTGGTGCACCAGTTTCCACCTGACGGCAGAGGTCGCTTGCGGCCATCAGCGGGTACTCATGAATAGCCATACATGGACGGCCAGGTCCGGTGTTTCGCCACTTGCCGGCCCATCGCGGCAAGTGCGAGAGCAAACCGACGCAGGCGCAGCATCCCGCCCGCCTTTTCAAGGCGTGCTCTCGCGCGCTCTTGTCGACAGCTCAGGAGAACGTTTCGGTCATCAGTGACCTGTACCAAGTGCCCATCTTCGAGAAGCTGCCGGTGCTCGGCGAGCGAGCCTCGGTCGCTCCGGTCGCGGCGCTGACTTGGTCGATGGCAACGTACTTCCAGACTCCGGAAGCTGGGTCCTGCTGGTACTGGTAAACCGCCGTCAGCCAAGACGCCAGCGTGTTGCTCAACGGCGAGAAGCAAGCCGAATTCGCGGTGGGGCTGCTATAGGGCACCTGGGCGCTGAACGCCCGCAGGATGGCGTCAACGCAGATCTTGGCGCCCTGATTGCCGACATGACCAGCCTTGGGCAGCGACGTCTTCGAGGCATCGCCAATGACGTGAATGCCAGCCTTGCCGGCGACCGTGCTCTCGAAGCTGCGTCCGTCCACCGGCGCAAAGCCCGTGGCATCGGCCAGCCCGAGGCTGTGCACGATGGCGCCGGCGCGGTGCGGAGGAATCACATTGAGCACCTGTGCGTCGTAAGTCTCCGTACCCATGACCACGTCCTGGCCGCTCGCATCCTTCACGACGATATCCACCACCACCATGCCGCCCGGCTGACCCGCGACGGAGCTCACGCTCTTCACGACACGGCCCGTGCGGTAGCTGAGATTCGAGCCGTACATCACCGAGAACGCATGGGAGAAGCTCTCCTTCTCGGCCGTGATGTCCTGATTGGCGTCCAGCACGACGATCTGCGCGCCCGGCTTGTTGCGCTTCAGGTAGTCGGCCACCACGCATGCCCGCTCGTACGGCCCGGGCGGGCAGCGGTACGGCGCCTTGGGGATCGTCAGAACGAAAGTGCCTGTGGGCGGCATCGCAGCGAGGAAGTCGCGCAACTGCGTGGTCTGCGTGCCGGCCTCCCAGGCATGCAGGATGGGAGCCGCCAGTGCGGCGTTGCCAGTAGAGGGCACCGCATCGAACTTCACGCCCGGCGCCAGCACCACGCGCTCGCAGTACAGCACGGTTTGCGTGGTGCCCTTGGTGACGGTGACCTTCCAGGTACCCAGGCTGCCGCCAGGCTCGACCAGCGTCACCGTGCCGTTGAGCAGCTTGACCCCATGGTTCTTCACCAGGTTCGACCATCCGTAGTCCAGGATCGTGGGCGCGTACTGCCCCGTCACGACCAGGTTACTCATGATGTTCGAGACGTACTTGGTCGAGGTATCGACCAGGGTCACGTCCACAGTCTTGTTGCTCCACAGCCGCAGATACTTTGCCGCCGTCGCACCGGCCATGCCACCGCCGACCACGATCACTCGCTTCAATGTCGCTGCGCGTACTGCCATCGGGGCCAAGGCCACCAGGGAGCCGACACCCAGGGTGTCGAGAAAATGGCGTCTGTTCATCATGGTGAATTTCCTGTCTGTGGGGTCATGCAGGGCTCATGGCTTTGGCAGCTTGGAGAAGTAGTCGGCGATCAACGACAGCTGGTAGCTCGTGTAGCCGCGTGCATGCGGGTTCATGATGCTGCTGCGCGCGTCCTTGCTTCGCATGTCGTTGTTCAGCTTG
>DASQFA010000231.1:0-5970 GCA_035633375.1 Rubrivivax sp. | reverse complement strand
CCAGGCGATCGGCCGGACACTGCAATTCGATGAGCCGGCCTTCGCTGTCGCGATGCGCTTGCAGCGGGCCCTTGCACACCGGGCAGACCAGCAGATCGAGCAGGCGGTGATCAATCGTCATGGACGGTACGCCAGGCGCAGGTTGTGCAGCACGGCTGCGATGAAATCCTCGGGCAACTGGAAGTCTAGCGCCACCACCCAGATGCGCGTGCCGGCGCCGGGCTCATGAGGCAGCTTAACCGCATCCTTCTCGGTCACCAGCACGTCGCAGGCCTGGGCCGGCCAGGGCAGCCGATCGAAGGCGAAATGATCGGACAGGGGCAGGGTGTCGATGTGCAGGCCTTCGACGCGCAACATGTCGAAGAAGCGCTGCGGAGCGGCCATTCCAGCGGCGGCGAGCAACGGCCGTCCGCGCAGCGCATGCAGCGCCTGCAGGCTGGCGGCGGCGCCGCGCCACCAGTCCTGCAGCAGCACCGCGCCGGCCAGCGCACGCCGCGCCGTGGCTCCCGGCCACTTGGTGCTGGCGGCGGCCGCGTTGTAGAGCACGTGCGTGTTCACCGGCACATGGCGCGGCAACGCTTGGCGCAGCGGCCCGGCTGGCAACTGCAAGCCGTTGCCGATGCCGCGCTCGTCGAAGACAATGACCTGTACGTCGCGCGCCAGGTGCAGGTGCTGCAGCCCGTCGTCGCAGACCAGCACGTCGACCTCGGCATGCGCGGCGCACAAGGCGCACGCGGCTTCGATGCGCCGCCGCGCCACCCACACCGGTGCGCGCGTGCGCAGCCGGATGAGCAGGGGCTCGTCGCCCACCTCTTCTGCACGGCTGTCGTCGTGCACCGGCACGGCCGCGCTGCCTTGGCGGCCGTAGCCGCGCGAGATCACGCCCGGTGTCCACCCGGCGCGACGCAATGCCCCGACCAGCGCGATGACAGTGGGTGTTTTGCCGGCGCCGCCGACGACCAGGTTGCCGACCACCAGCACCGGCACCGGTGCACGCGCCGACTCGAGCCAGCCGGCCTGGAAGGCCGCGCGGCGAAGCCACGACACGCTGGCGTAGCACCAGGCCAGCGGAAGCAGGCCGAGCGCCGCCGCCGAGGGCTTGGCACGCCACCACAGGCGGCCCAGCCCCGCCTCGATGCGCTGCGCCCAGGCCACGGTGAACGCGGTACTAGCGCGCGGGCTGGCCGTCGCCGGATTGCGCGGCGAAGGTCAGCCGCGCCAGCCCGGCACGGCGCGCGGCGTCGAGCACGTTGATCACCGACTGGTGCGTGGCCAGCGCATCGGCCGAGATGATGAGCACCGTGTCGTCGCGGCCGGCGGCGGCGGCGCTGAGTTCTGCGCTCAGCACCTCGACACTGCGCCCGTCGAGCGCGCGCCGGTTGAGCATGTAGCGGCCGTCGCTGGCGATGGCGACGATGATCTCGTTCGGGCGTTCGCGCATCGCCTCGGCGTTTGCGGATGGCAAGGTGAGCTGAAGTTCGGTGAAGCGCGAGTAGGTCGTCGACAGCATCAGGAAGATCAGGATCACCAGCAGCACATCGATGAACGGGATCAGGTTGATCTCCGGCTCCTCGTGACGGTGGCGCCTGAACTTCATGCGGCGTCGCTGGCGGGCACCGCGCGCGCGCGCACCGCAAAACGCATCAGATGCGGCACCAGCCGCTCGGCGGCCAGTTCCATGGTCAGCTGGTACTCGTCCACGCGGCCGCGGAAGTAGCGGTAGAACATCAGCGCCGGTATCGCGATCATCAGGCCGAAGGCAGTGTTGTACAGCGCAATCGAGATGCCGTGCGCCAACTGCTGCGGGTTGCCGGCACCGGAGCTCGGCGCCTGCGAGCCGAAGATCTCGATCATGCCGATGACGGTGCCGAACAGCCCTAGCAAGGGCGCCGCGGCAGCGATCGTGCCCAGCGTGTTGAGATAGCGCTCCAGGCGGTGCAGCGCAATGCGACCGGCACTTTCGAAGGACTGGCGCACGGCTTCCTCGGTGATGCGCGGCTCGGCGATGACGCTGCGCAAGCCGGTGGCGAAGACGCTGCCGAGCAGCGAGTTGGCGGCCAGCTTGTTCACCACGTCAGTGCCGGGCAGGCTGCTGCGCGTCACGGCTACGACTTCTTCGAGCAGGTTGTTGGGTGCGATCTGCGCGGGCCGCAGGCTGATCAGTCTTTCGATGATGATCGTCAGGGCCACGATGGAACACAGAATCAGTGGCCAGATGGGCCAGCCAGCGGCTTGTATGATCGAAAACAAGGCGTCCTCAGGCAGTTTTGGGGGGCGCAGCGACGCGCGATTATGGCCCCTGCCCCCGGGCACTTTCGCCCACCGATGGTGCGTGGCGTCGGCGTCGGCCCAGGTAATCCACCGCAGCTGTGGATAACATTGTGCGTAACCCCGGTGCGAGGCGCCAAGAACCGCGTCCTTGCTCGTTGTGGTTTGGGATGCTCAATTTTTGAACAGAAGATTGTCCTTGTTAATCAAATACTTGCGTGAACATGACGGTCCCGTGACAGGGGCATGCCGCGGCTCAGCGAGCATGGGCGCGCCTGTGGATGTCCCGGCCCGCATGGTTGCTGGCTTTGCCGATGGTTGAGCCTTCAGCCAGCCCGTCGGCGCGGCAGGTCTGGGACGTGGGCGCGCTGCTTCTGGCCACCGGCGACATGCTGCAGGCGCGCTTCGGCGCGGTCACGGTGAAGGGCGAGCTCTCCGGCATGACGCGCGCGGCCAGCGGCCACCGCTACTTTGCCCTGAAGGACATGCATGGTGCCAGCGCGCTGCTGCGTTGTGCCATGTTCCGGCGTGCCACGGCGCTGCTCGATTTCGATGCCCAGGATGGCCAGCAGGTCGAGCTGCGCGGGCGCCTCGGCGTCTACGAGCCGCGTGGTGAACTGCAACTCGTGGTCGAGTCGATGCAGCGCCTGGGGGCCGGCGCACTGTACGAGCAGTACCTGCGACTCAAGGCCCGGCTCGAGGCTGCCGGGCTGTTCGACGCGGCGCGCAAGCGTCCCATCGCCGCCTGGCCGTCGGCACTGGGCATCGTCACCTCCACCGCGGCGGCGGCGTTGCACGATGTACTGGCCACGCTGGCGCGGCGCGCGCCGCATGTGCGCGTGATCGTCTACCCCAGCGCGGTGCAAGGTGGCGACGCCGCCGTGGCGCTGGTGGCGGCGCTGCGCATTGCGGCGGTGCGCCGCGAAGTCGATACGCTGCTGCTGGTGCGCGGCGGCGGCTCGCTCGAAGACCTGTGGCCCTTCAACGACGAGGCGCTGGTGCGTGCCATCGTGGCATCGCCGATACCGGTCATCTGCGGCGTCGGCCACGAGAGCGACGTGACTCTGTCCGACCTGGCCGCCGACCTGCGCGCGGCCACGCCAACGGCGGCGGCGGAACTGGCGGCCCCTGCGCGTGCCGACGCATTGGCGCGTCTCGACGGGTTGGCCGCCTTGCTGCAGCGGCGCGTGCGGCAACTCACCGACACGCAGGCGCAGCGCCTTGATGCGCTGGCCTTGCGCCTGGGTGGCCCGGCGCGCGCGCTCGGCCTGCAGCGGCAGCTGCTGGACTCGACCGAGCAGCGCCTGCGCCTGGCGCTGCGGCAGGCCACGATGGCGGCAGCGCGCGAGCCTGCGCAATGGGGTGCGCGGCTGGTGCGCGCCATGCATCGGCAGCAGGAGCTTCAGTCGCAACGGCTGCAGTCTGCGGCACAGCGGCTGGCCGCACTCGACCCGCAACGCGTGCTGGCGCGGGGCTATGCCTGGGTGGCCGACGCGCACGGCCAGCCGGTGCTGTCGTCGCGCTCGGTGCGGCCGGGCCAGCATTTGCGCACGCAGTGGGCGGATGGTGCGGCGCAGGTCGAGGTGCTGCAGGTGCAGGCGTCGGCACCGCCAGAGCCCGCAACGCCGCAATAGCCTTGGGCGCGCCGTCGCGGTGCCCGGGGGCAGCGTGCCTACAATGGCCAAGCCCCAACCCCGCCAGCGCCTGCATGGGCGTTGTGCACGCTTCGAAAGGACTCCCCATGGAACATACGCTGCCTGCCTTGCCCTTTGCGCTGGACGCGCTGGCCCCGCACATGAGCCGCGAGACGCTCGAGTACCACCACGGCAAGCATCACAACGCATACGTGGTGAACCTCAACAACCTGCAAAAGGGCACCGAGTTCGAGTCGATGGCGCTGGAAGACATCATCCGCAAGTCCAGCGGTGGCGTCTACAACAACTCGGCGCAGATCTGGAACCACACCTTCTTCTGGAATTGCCTGAAAGCCGGTGGTGGCGGCGAACCGAGCGGTGCACTGGCCGCGGCGATCAACGCAAAATGGGGTTCCTATACGGCCTTCAAGGAGGCCTTCGTCAAGTCGGCCGTGGGCAACTTCGGCTCGGCCTGGACCTGGCTGGTGAAGAAGCCCGACGGCACGGTGGACATCGTCAACATGGGTGCGGCCGGCACGCCACTGACCACCGCTGACAAGGCGCTGCTGACCGTCGACGTGTGGGAACACGCCTACTACATCGACCACCGCAACCTGCGTCCGCGCTTCGTCGAGACCTTCATGAACTCGCTCGTGAACTGGGACTTCGCCCAGCGCAACTTCGCCTGATGCGCCGTGCGCACTCGGCCCCGTCAGGAGCCGAAAGGCGCGCCCTTGAGCTTGAACCCGGGCTTGATGCCGCGCTTGGCGAACCAGCCCTGGTTCATCTCCAGCGCATAGCGCACCGGCTGCGACGAACAATGCGACTGCTCCGACTGCGGCTGCATGTCGGCCAGATCGACGATGCTGCCATCGTCGGCGATGAAGGCGATGCTCAGCGGCAGCAAGGTGTTCTTCATCCAGAAGCAGCGCCTGGACAGGCCGTCGAAGACGAAGAGCATGCCCTCGTGCGTGCCCATTTCGCGGCGGTACATCATGCCGGTCTGGGTTTGCACCGGCGTACGCGCCACCTCGGCGCGGATTTGGTGCATGCCGGCCTGCAGCGTGATGCTGTCCAGCCGCGGCTGGGCTTCGCTCTTCGCCAAGGCACTGCCGAGGCAAGCCATGAACAGCCCCAGGCCCAGTCCCAGCCCCAGCCGCTGCAGTGTGTGCTTGATCGAATGCATGGTGCTCATACGGGATCGGTGGATTCGGCTGCCGATTGTCGGCCATTCGGCGGCGTGTTCCGCCCGACCCGCGGGTCGGCGCGCGCATGAGCGCTCCGGGCCGCTGCCCAGCGCGAGTTCCGCAGCGCACAGAGCGGCGGGCAGTCCAGTGAGTGCGCCGGGCCGCTGCCAAGCGCAAAGCTCGCAGCGCACTGCGCGCAGGGTAGTGCGGTGAGCTCCAGCGCGGCCGCCGCGCCGCCCGCTGTGCGCACCGAAGCCGACGTGTCGGTGCTGGACGACCCGCTCGAACAGCAGCGCTTCACGCGCTGGTCGACCGATGCCAATGGCCAGCGCATGGCCGAGTCGACGCTGCGCGTGTCGGGCATGTACTGCGCAGCTTGCGCCGGCATCATCGAGCAGGCGCTGGTCGGCGTAGAGGGTGTGCGCGAGGCCACGGTCAGCGCCTCGGGGCAGCGTGCCGCCGTGCACTGGGATCCGCTGAAGACACGGCCTTCGAGCCTGGTCGAGGCCATCCGCCGTGCCGGCTACGACGCCGCGCCGGATGCGGCGGCGCCGGCGCGCGAACTGCGCCGCGCCGAAAGCCGGCAGGCGTTGTGGCGCCTGTTCGTGGCCGCCTTCTGCATGATGCAGGTGATGATGCTGGCCTGGCCGTCCTACGTGGCCGGGCCGGGCGAGCTCAGCCCCGACCTGGCGCAGCTTCTCAACTGGGGCAGTTGGGTGCTGAGCCTGCCGGTACTGGTATTTTCGGCCGGGCCGTTCTTCAGCGGCATGTGGCGTTGCCTGCGCCAGCGCCGCATCGGCATGGACGTGCCCGTGGCGCTGGGCGTGGTGGTCACCTTCGTGGCCAGCAGCGGGGCCACCTTCGACCCTGGGGGCATCTTC
>DASQFA010000230.1:0-2888 GCA_035633375.1 Rubrivivax sp. | reverse complement strand
ACGATGGGCTTCTACACCAAGGTGCATCACGCCGCGATCGACGGCCAGGCCGGCGTGGCACTGGGCAATGCCATGCTCGACATCACTCCGGTGCCGCGCACGGTGAGGCCGCCACGCGCGCAGCGCAGCAGCCGCTACCAGCTGGGCGTGGCCGAGCTGCTGGGTGCGGCGCTGTCGAACACCGTGCGCCAGTTGCAGATGATCGGCAAGCTGGTGCTGCCGCTGGGCAGGGCGCTGGTGGGCAGCGCACGCGAGGCCTGGGCCGAGCGCCGCGCGGGCGAGCGCACGGCCGGCGCATCCGCCCGGCGCAGCCTGTTCAAGCTGGCCCCGGCCACGCCCTTCAACGCATCGATCACCAACCAGCGCGTGTTTGCGGCGCTGACGCTGCCGCTGGACGAAGCCAAGCGCGCCGGCAAGGCGCACGGCGCGTCGATCAACGACGTGGTGCTGTGGCTGTGCTCGACCGCGCTGCGCGACTACCTGGCCGAATCGCGCCAATTGCCCGCCGCCTCATTGGTGGCGGGCGTGCCGGTGTCGCTGCGCGCCGAAGGCGACACGCGCATGAACAACCAGGTGACGATGAGCCTGATCGACCTGGCAACGCAGGTGAAGGATCCGCTGCAGCGGTTGCAGGCCATTCGCGAGGCCACGGCGTCGATGAAGAACACCATGGGCGTGTTCGCCGAGCTGATCCCGACCGACTTCCCCTCGCTGGGCGCGCCCTGGCTGCTCAGCGGGCTGGTGTCGCTGTATGGCCGCTCGGGCCTGGCCGACCGCCTGCGCATCGCCAACGTCGCCATCTCCAACGTGCCCGGTGCGCAGGTGCCGCTGTACCTGGCCGGCGCGAAGATGCTCGACTACTACCCGGTGTCGATCGTGGCCCACGGCGTGGCGCTGAACATCACCGTGCAAAGCTACATGGGCCAGCTGTGCTTCGGGTTGCTCGCCTGCCGGCGCGCGGTGCCCGACGTGCGCGACATCACGGCGCAGATGCAACGTGCCTTCGACACCTTCAGGCAGCTGTCGCAACCCGATGCCGGCGAGGCCGAGGCGTTGCCCGTTCGGCCGAAGGGGGTGCCGCCCGCACCCGCCGCAGCCAGGTCGAAACGTACCCGCAGCGTGGGCAAGGCCGTGGCCGTGCCGGTGAAGGCCAGGCCCAAGCTGCGCGTGGTGGCCAAGATGCCGGCTGGCGTGCGCGCCGCGCGAGCGGCCAAGGTGGCCAAGGTGGCCAGTTAGCCACCGTCGGGCATTTCGCACCACAACTTTCCCGACTACCCGAGGATGAAGATGCGCAGTTTCATACACGCCACTTGCCAGCTGCTGGCCGTTGCGGCAGGCCTGGCGGCCGCCGGCGCCACGTGGGCACAGGCCGATTGGCCCAGCAAGCCGGTGCGCATCGTCGTGCCCTTCGCGCCCGGCGGCACCACCGACCTGACGGCGCGCATCGTGGCCGAGCAATTGAGCCAGAGTCTCAAGCAGCCCTTCGTGGTGGAGAACAAGGCCGGTGCCGGTGGCAATGTCGGTGCCAACGAGGTGGCCAAGGCCGGGCCCGACGGCTACACCTTCCTGATGGGCACGCCGGGCACGCAGGCCATCAACCAGTTCCTCTACGCGAAGATGCCCTACGACACGGCCAAGGACCTGGTGCCGGTGTCCTTTGTCGTACGCGTGCCGAACGTGCTGATGATCAATCCGGCAGTGCCGGCAAAGAACATCAAGGAACTGATCGCGCTTGCCAAGGCCAGGCCGGGCGGGCTGTCCTATGGATCGCCGGGCAACGGCACCACCGGGCAACTGTCGACCGAGCTGTTCAAGACCCAGGCCGGGGTCTTCGTCACGCACATTCCCTACCGCGGCAGCGGCCCCATGCTGCAGGACCTGGTGGCCGGGCAGATCCAGATGTCGATCGACAACCTGCCCTCGGCCTTGCCGCTGATCCAGGCGGGCAAGCTGGTGGCGCTGGGCGTTACCTCGCAGCAGCCGGTGCCCACCCTGCCCGGCGTGCCGGCGATTGCCGGCGTGCTGCCCGGCTACGTGGCCGAGGCCTGGTTCGTGCTGGTCGCACCCGCGGGCACGCCGGCGCCGATCATCGACAGGCTCTCGGCCGAGGTCGACCGCATCCTGAAGAAGCCCGAGCTCATCGAACGCTTTGCCAAGCTCGGCGCCACGCCGGTGGGCGGCACGCCCAAACAATTGGGCGACTTCATTGCCGCCGAGACGATCAAGTGGAAGGAGGTAGTCAAGACCTCCGGCGCGAAGGTGGATTGATCCGGCTTCGCGCGGGGACATCAGCATGTGTTCCCGGCCGTTGGGCCGTTGACGGCGCATAGCGGCCTTTCGTGGCCGCGCTCATTGCACCCATTCGCTCCAACCCTTTGCGCCCGCTGGCCGTCAATGGGGTGGCCAACTCCGTTCAGATGAATTCTTATTCTCTCCGTTGGCCACCCCATTGCCGGCCGGGTTCGTTGTCCTCCACTGCCCCCTGAAAGGCATCGCTGCGTGAGTGCAGTGGTTTTCGTGGTCTGCCGAAGACCAGCGGCTTTGCGGGCTACGCGGTGGGGTTCGACCGCCGAGAACACAAAGGCGCGTGTCGAGCGCTGCATTTGCGCGGCCTCGAAAGCACCGAGAACCCGGCCGGCATTGGGGTGGTCAACGGAGAGAATAAGCATTCTCTGAACGGAGTTGGCCACCCCGATGGCGGCCAGAGAGCACCACCGGTTGTTTGAAAGTCCGAATTGGCAAGCGTTTGAGAGTCCGCTTCGCGCCGCAAGCCGCCCGTGCATCCTGTGCGTGCGGAATCAATGGGCTGCATCTCTGAATGCGTTCGCAAGGTGGCCGAGGCACTGTGGCACAGTGCCGCCTCACTCCAAGGCGCCCGATGGCCCTCA
>DASQFA010000229.1:0-2365 GCA_035633375.1 Rubrivivax sp. | reverse complement strand
CGCTCCGCGAGCGCCGCGCGAAAGGCCTGCACCGCCTCTTCGAGCCGCGCCGTGCCGCTTTCGCGTTCGCCCAGGGTCCACAGCAAAGCCCCCAGGTTGTTCTGCGTCATCGCCCACTGCAGCGGCACGCGCTCGCGGGTGTACTCCCCGAGTGCCGAGCGAAAGGCCCGCACCGCCTCTTCGAGCCGCGCCGTGCCGCTTTCGCGTTCGCCCAGGGCCGTCAGCGCATTGCCCAGGTTGTTCTGCGTCGCCGCCCAGTCCATCGGCACACGCTCGCGCGGGGCCAGGGGCAAGACCGCGTCGCGGTAGATCCGTATGGCGCGCAGCAGGTCTTGGTTCTTGCCGAGTCGAACTCCACTGTCGTACCAATCTCCCGCGCGCGCAAGTTCAGTGCGCCACTGCTCGCGGCCGAAATCCTGCTGCAGGCGGACCAGCGCGGCCACCTTCTCCAACCGGATGCGGTCGGCGGCCTCGGTGTCGCCGCGCAGCGCGGCCGAGTCCGCCTGCAGGTCCGCGGCTTCCGCCCAGGCTTTGCGCGCGGGATCCAGTTCGCTGCGCCGCAGGAACGACAGCTCGGCGAAGCCGGCCTCGGCCTCTTCCAGTCGCCCGGATTCGAACGCTGTCTGGGCCTGCTGCAGGATTGCGAGGGCCCGGATGCGCTCGCCGCCGAGGTCGAGTGACTCGATGGTCCGCTGCAGGCCTGCCAGAGTCTTCTGCGCGGCAGCAGCATTGTCGGCACGCGCCCGGATGAGCTGAATGTAGGCCTCCGCTCCAAGGCCGGGATTGCGCGCACCGAGTTCCAACGCGATCGCGCGCAGCGTCTGACGCTGCACGCCGCTCTGGCGCGACAGCTGGCTGACCAGTTCGTCGAAGACGCGGCCGATGCATCCTGATCCGAGGGCGGGGTGTGATGAGCGTTCGAGCCAGTGCTCGGACGAACTTCTATCCGTGCAGGGTGATGACACCCGGCACCCGATGCAGCATGCGCGCAAAGTGCGCTGGCAAACCCCGATTACTGGCGCGCCCCATCTGTAGAGACGGTCACTCCGAGGTGACCCGCAGTCGTTGCGGGCGCGTCGACCTTTGATCATGATGATGGGCCTTCAGGCCAAGCCAAGCTTCGGTTCGAGGCCGGTCCGTCTCAGGCAGCGACTGGCTTGAGCGTGGCCCCGGCCGGGATCTCGCCGTGCTCCAGGTAGCGCCACAGCGAGATGGCCAAGCGCCTCGCCAGGGCCAGGATGCCCACGCGGCGCATGCGCTTGCCTCCTGCTGCGAAGCGCCGGTTAAACCACTGGGTCAGCTCGCTGTCGGGCTGCAATCGCAGCCAACCCCACGACAACTCCACCAGCAACGCCCGCGCTCGCTTGTTGCCGGCCTTGCTGATGCCTTGCTCGACCTGGCTGCCGCCGCTGTCGTACGGCGTGGGCGCCAGCCCGAGGCAGCCGGCCAGCTCGCGCCGGTTGGCGAAACGCCGCCAGCCGAACAACTCCTTGACCAGCACCCAGGCGCCCTTGGGCCCGATCGCGCGCAACTGGGCCAGCTGCGCCACCAGCGGCTGCTTGCCGTCCTCCAACGTCTGGCGCCGCGCAGCTTCCATCGTCTTGATCTGCAGCTTGACCAGCGCCAACCGCGCGCTCTCGCGTTCGAGCTCGGCGCGCAGCTGCGGGGGCACCTGCGTGCCATGGGCTTCCCACCAGCCAGCCCAGTCGCGTCCGCCGATGACGATGTGCGGGCGCAGGTTGTGCAGCACCAGCAGCGAGCTGATGCGGTTGGTGTGCGCCGTGCGCTCGTGCATCAACCTGGCCAGCTCGCGGTGCGTGCGGCGCGCGTCTTCGTCCTCGGGCGTGGGCTCGTGCAGCACCGACCACACGCGCTCCCCGGCGTGGTGGCGCTGCAGCATCGCCAGCAGCTTGTCGCCATCGAGCCGGTCCGTCTTGGCCCTTCTCGCGCGCCGGTTGACTTCGATGCTCGCGGAGTCGACCACGATGTTGTCGACCCTTTGCTCGATCAGCCACCGGTGCAGCCACCAACCGTCGCGGCCGGCCTCGTAGCAGGAATGAACCTTGGCCTCGGCGCTCAGCCCGCAGCGCGCTCGGGCCTTGGACACGCAATCCACGATCGCGGCCGTGTCGCCGGCGTCGACGTTGTACCGACTCGGGCCGCGCCGGCCATCGCTCAGCGTCAACTGCCACTTCTTGTCACCGAGCTCGAAGCTCATGTACAGCGTGCCCTGGGTCGCCGTATTCTTGCCTTGTAGGACTATCTGGGTCGTCGCCATTTCCGTTCTCCTTTGCCTCAGAAGTTTGGAGATCCCGTTCTAGCTCAACGGGTGTCAATCGGGTAGTCCTCTCCAGGAACATGAATG
>DASQFA010000228.1:0-5960 GCA_035633375.1 Rubrivivax sp. | reverse complement strand
CATATGCTGCACTCGCCACAGCGGCCCGAACCCGAAAGCCGCTGCCTGGTGATCGAGCGCCAGCGCCCGGCCGGTCTGCTGGATGCCTTCCAGTGGCATTGCGCCAAGTGCGGTGGTCTGGTCAAGCGCATCGAGGTACAGCTGGCCGACATCGTCGCCGACCTGCCGGCCACCTACCAGCGCTTCTACGACTCGAGCGATGCGCAGCGCACCTGCCCGCATTGCGGCACGGTGCACCCGGGGCGCGACCACCAGGCCTGGCACCAGGCGCTGGCGGCCTCGGGCCTGCTGGACGAGGCCGCACGATGATCGACATCCATGCCCATTGTTTCCCGCGCATCACGCGCGACGAGGCCTTCGCGGTGGATGCCGAGCGCGCGCCCTGGCTGGCGGTCGAACCCGGCGGCGAGCGCGGTTTCATCATGCTCGGCGACGAGCCGTTCCGTCCGATGACGGCCTCGCTGTGGGACCCCGCGGTGCGCGTGGCCGAACTCGACGCTCAGGGCGTGCAGGTGCAGGTGGTGTGTGCCACGCCGGTGATGTTCGGCTACGCCTGGCCGGCCGCACGCGCCGCCGACTGGGCGGCACGAATGAACGAGCACGTGCTCGGCTACTGCGCTTCCGCGCCCGCGCGGCTGAAGGCGCTGGCCCAGGTGCCGCTGCAGGACCTGGACCTGGCCTGCGGCGAAGCCGATCGCGCGATGGAGTCCGGCTGCATCGGCGTGCAGATCGGCAACCACGTGGGCGAGCGCGACCTGGACGACGAGGCGCTGGTGCAGTTCCTGGTCCACTGCGCCGAGCACCACATTCCGCTGCTGGTGCACCCCTGGGACATGATGGGCAAGGGGCGCATGAAGAAGTGGATGCTGCCCTGGCTGGTGGCGATGCCGGCCGAAACCCAGCTCGGCATGCTGTCGCTGATCCTGTCGGGCGCGCTGGAGCGCATCCCGCAGGCGCTGAAGATCTGCTTCGCGCATGGCGGCGGCAGCTTCGCCTGGCTGCTGGGCCGGGTGGACAACGCCTGGCGGCAGCGCGACATCGTGCGCCAGGATTGCCCGCAGCTTCCGTCGACCTATGCGCGGCGCTTCCATGTCGACAGCGCGGTGTTCGACGCCGGCGCACTGCGCCTGCTGACCGACGTGATGGGCACCGACCGGGTGATGCTCGGCTCGGACAGCCCGTTCCCGCTGGGCGAGCAGCGCATCGGCGGCCTGGTGCGTGAATCGCCTTTTCTGAGCGATGCCGATCGGCGGAAGATGCTGCGCGGCAATGCCGAGGCTTTCTTCGGGCTTGCCCTAGCATCCACGACAAATACTTTAGGTCTAAACTAGTTTATCCCTTCCAGCCAAAGGACTGCTTCCATGACTGCTCGCTTGACTCGTTTTGCCGCCGCCCTCGCCCTGAGCGGCGCCGCCACCCTGGCCTTCGCCCAGGCGCCGATCAAGATCGGCTTCATGGCCGAGCTGTCGGGCCCGCAGGGCGCACTGGGCCAGGACCAGTACGACGCTTTCATGATGGTGGTCGAGCGCAACGGCGGCAAGCTCGGCGGCGTGCCGGTGCAGGTGCTGCGCGAGGACAGCCAGCTCAAGCCCGACGTGGCCACGCAGATCGTGCAGAAGCTGATCGAGAAGGAGAACGTCTCCATCATCACCGGCGTCACCTTCTCCAACATCATGATGGCGGTGCACAAGCCCATCACCGAGAAGGGCGTGTTCCTGATCGGCAGCAACGCCGGCCCGGCGCCGATTGCCGGTGCGCAGTGCAGCCCCTACCAGTTCATCACCTCCTGGCAGAACGACAACCAGGCCGAGGTGGTGGGCAAGTACGCCACCGACAAGGGCTACAAGAAGGTCATCGGCATGGCGCCCAACTACCAGGCGGGCAAGGACTTTATCGCCGGCTTCAAGCGCATGTTCAAGGGCGAGATGCTCGACGAGATCTACACGCCGCTGAACCAGCCCGACTTCAGCGCCGAACTCGCCCAGGTGGCGGCCAAGAACCCGGACGCCGTCTTCGTCTTCTACCCCGGCGGCCTGGGCGTGAACTTCGTTCGCCAATACCAGCAGGCCGGGCTGCTGGGCAAGATCCCGCTGCTGTCGGCCAGCACCACCGACGGCACGACGCTGCCGGCGCAGAAGGACACCGCGCTGGGCGTGATCAGCGGCACCTTCTGGGGCCCGGACTTCAATAACCCAGTGAGCAAGCAGTTCGTCGAGGAGTTCGAGAAGAAGTTCAACCGCATCCCCAGCCAGTACGCGGCGCAAAGCTACGACGCGGCGCTGCTGCTCGATTCGGCCATCGCCAAGGTCAAGGGCAACGTGGCCGACAAGGCGGCCTTCGGCGCGGCGCTGAAGGCGGCCGATTTCAAGTCGGTGCGTGGTGACTTCAAGTTCGGCGTCAACCAGTTCCCGGTGCAGGACATGCACGTCTTCGAGGTCGCGAAAGACGCCAAGGGCCGCGTCAGCCTGAAGACCGTCGCCACGCCGCTGAAGGCCCACGTTGACGCCTACGCCGCGCAGTGCAAGATGTGAATGTGACCCCCCCCCGAAGCGCCTTCGGCGCTCCCCCCCAGGGGGGGCGAGTCGGACGGGAAATGGTCCCTGCGGACCATTTCTCGCCTACGAGCGCCAGCAGCGTCCTCGATGCTGGCGCCGCTGGCGGCCCGGCCAAGCCGGTTCCGCGGCGGCCGCTCGAAGGGAACCGCGTGTCTCTGCCGCCGTGACCACTGGCCTGTTCTTCACCCAGCTGCTCAATGGGCTGCAGCTCGGCGTGCTGCTGTTTCTGTTGTCGGCCGGGCTGACGCTGGTGTTCGGCATCATGAACGTAGTCAACCTGGCGCACGGTTCGCTGTACATGATGGGCGCGTACTTCGCCGCCGCGGGCTTCAACGCCTTCGACGGCTCCTTCCTCGCCGCGGCGCTGGTGGCCATTCCCGGCACGCTGCTGCTCGGGCTGCTGATCGAGCGGCTGGTGCTGAGTTCGCTGTATCGGCGCGACCACCTCGACCAGGTGCTCGCCACCTTCGGGTTGATCCTGTTCTTCAACGAGGTGGTGCGCTTCGTCTGGGGCGCTTCTTCCGTCTACATGAACGTGCCCTCGTGGCTGTCGGGCACGGTCAACCTGTTCGGGCTGCCCTACCCGTCGTACCGCTTCGCCATCATCGCCGTCGGGCTGGCCGTGGGCGCGGGGCTGTATGCGGTGATCCACCGCACGCGCGTGGGCATGCTCATCCGCGCCGGCGCCTCCAACCCGGAAATGGTCTCGGCGCTGGGCGTCGACATCAAGGGGCTGAACACGCTGGTCTTCGGCCTGGGCGCGGCGCTGGCAGGCCTCGCCGGGCTGATGGCCGGGCCGATCGTGTCGGTGCAGGCGGGCATGGGCGAGCCGATCCTGATCCTGACGCTGGTGGTCATCGTCACCGGCGGCATCGGCTCGATCCGCGGCGCGTTCTACGGCGCGCTCCTCGTCGGCATCGTCGATACCGTCGGCCGTGCCTTCCTGCCGGGGCTGCTGCGCGAGTTTCTCGACCGCTCGGTGGCGCAGGCGGTGGGCCCGGCGATCGCGTCGATGCTCATCTACCTGCTAATGGCCACGGTGCTGGCACTCAAGCCGCAGGGGCTTTTCCCGGTGAAACATGGGTGAAGTGGATCCCCCCCGAAGCGCCTTCGGCGCCCCCCCCCGAGGGGGGCGACGCCTGTGGCCCGGCAAAGCCGGTTCCACGGCGTCCGCTAGGTGGCGCATCGCGGGCACGGCCTTGCGCGATGGGCGAAGGGCATGAACGCCAAGTCGGGACTCAGCGCGTCGCGCGTGTTTGCCGTGCTGCTGCTCGTCGCGCTGGGCGCCGTGCCGCTGATCTCGCAGGCGCTGGGCGAGCCCTTCTGGGTGACGCTGTTCACCCGCATCCTGATCTTCGCGCTGGCCGCTACGGGCCTGAACCTGGTGCTGGGCTTCGGTGCGATGGTCAGTTTCGGCCATGCGATGTACATCGGCATCGGCGCTTATGCGGTGGGCATCCTGTCCTTCCACGGCGTCGACAGCGGCTGGTGGCAGCTGCTGGCCGCACTCGGCGTGGGCGCGCTGGTGGCGCTGGCAGTGGGCGCAGTCTGCCTGCGCACCAGCGGCATGGCCTTCATCATGATCACGCTGGCCTTCGCGCAGATGCTGTTCTTCCTGGCAGTGAGCCTGCGCGACTACGGCGGCGACGACGGCATGCCGCTCAGCGGCCGCAGCCGCTTCGGTGGGCTCGACCTGAACGACTCGACGGTGCTGTACTACCTGGCCTATGCGCTGCTGCTGGCGGTGCTGTTCGGCTTGTGGCGGCTGGTGCATGCGCGCTTCGGCATGGTGCTGCGCGGCTGCCGCAGCAACCCGCGGCGCATGGCCTCGCTGGGCTTTCCGACACTGCGCTACAAGCTCAGCGCCTATGTCATCTCGGCGCTGGTGTGCGTGCTGGCCGGCCTGTTGATGGCCAACCTGACGCGCTTCGTCTCGCCGTCATACATGGCCTGGACGGTGTCGGGCGAACTCATCGTGATGATCGTGCTGGGCGGGCTGGGCACGCTCATCGGCCCGATCGCCGGGGCCACCGCGCTGCTGCTGCTGGAAGAGGCGCTGTCTTCGCTGAAAGTGGGGTTGCCCTGGCTCGACACGCTGATCAACCAGCACTGGCTGGCGCTGATCGGGCTGTTCATCGTGTTCGTGGTGCTGGTACTGAAGCAGGGCCTGTACGGCTGGCTGGTGGCGCGCGAGGCCCGGCGATGAGCCCGCCCGGCCGCCCGAAGGGCGAATTCCGCAGTGCGCAGCACGAAGGTAGTCCAGTGACCGCGCCGAGCCGCTCGCAAGCGCTCATCGCGCAGCGCACGCTGCGCCGAGAGGTTGCCTTATGAGCGCCATCCTGGAAGTCACTGGCCTGGTCAAGCGCTTCGGCGGCCTGCTCGCCACCGACCATCTGTCCTTGCAGCTCGAGCGCGGCGAGATCCATGCGGTGATCGGCCCCAACGGCGCCGGCAAGACCACCTTCATTAACCAGATCGGCGGCGAGATCCTGTCCGACGAAGGCCGCATCGTCTTCGATGGTCACGACCTGACGCGCGAGCCGCCGTTCCGGCGTGCCCAGGTGGGGCTGGGGCGCTCGTACCAGATCACCTCGGTGTTCGACGACTTCAGCGTGCTGCAGAACACCGCGCTGGCGGTGCAGGCGCATGCCGGCCACAGCTTCCGCTTCTGGCGCGCGGCGACGCGCGAGCGCGCGCTAATCGAGCCGGCGCTGGCCGCGCTGGCCCAGGTGGGCCTGGCCGATCGGGCGCACACCCCCGTGGCGGTGCTGGCGCATGGCGAGCGGCGCCAGCTGGAGATCGCCATGGTGCTGGCCACCGGCGCCAGGCTGCTGCTGCTGGACGAGCCGATGGCGGGGATGAGCCCGATCGAATCCGAGGCCGTGGTGGCGCTGCTGGGCAAGCTCAAGGGCCAGTGCGCCATCCTGCTGGTCGAACACGACATGGACGCGGTGTTCGCGCTGGCCGACCGCATCACCGTGCTGGTCTATGGCCGGCCGGTGGCCACCGGCACGCCCGATCAGATCCGCAACCACCCCGAGGTGCGCGAAGCCTATCTCGGCGAGCAGGAGCTGGCATGAGCCATCGCGGGGCCGCCCCAAGATGGCTCGCGCCAGCCACGGGACGTGGCTGGCCTTCGTGCCGTCCAAGTCCGCGCAGGCGGACTTGGAGCCGCGGCATTCAGCCCCCGCGGGGGGCCGGCGCCGCAGGCGCCTTGGTGGCCATATGGCCGGCGGCAAGCTAGAGCTCGAAGGCATCGAGACGGCCTACGGCAGCAGCCAGGTGCTGTTCGGCGTGAGCCTGGCGGTGCAGCCGGGCGAGTGCGTCACGCTGATCGGCCGCAACGGCATGGGCAAGACGACCACCGTCAAGTCGATCATGGGCCTGCTCGAGCCGCGCGCCGGG
>DASQFA010000227.1:0-34940 GCA_035633375.1 Rubrivivax sp. | reverse complement strand
TCGGCCTTGCGCTCGACGGCCGTCTTGCTGACGATCACCGGGCGCTTGCTCAGCTGGTTCAGCGCCTGCGCGAGCTGGAAGTCGTCGGCGGTGCCGAACTCGGGCAGCGGCTTGGGCGGCTCTTTCTGCTTGGACAACTGTTCCTCGAGCTTCAGGCGCGCATCTTCGCGCGCCTTGTTGCGGGCCTCGTCCTTCTTCTCGTCGGTGCCGCTCAGGTGCTTCTGCAGATCGGCCTCGCGCATGCGCAATGCGGCGAAGACGTTGCCCTCGGCCGTTTCGTCGAGCCAGATGTCGGGCACCACGCCCTTGGCCTGGATCGCCTTGCCCAATGGCGTGTAGTAGCGCGCGGTGGTGATCTTCAAGGCCGTATCGGCGGACAGCGGGCGCACCGTCTGCACCGAGCCCTTGCCGAAGGTCTGCGCGCCCATGATGGTGGCGCGCTTGTGGTCCTGTAGCGCGCCGGCGACGATCTCGCTGGCCGAGGCCGACCCTTCGTTGACCAGCACCACCAGCGGCACCGTCTTCACCGCGGCCGGCAGGCGCTTCAACGGATCGGCACCGCCGCGGCGTGCATAGAACTCGGGCGATGCCTTGAAAGTGGCCTTGGATTCGGCGATCTGCCCGTTGGTGGTGACGACGACCACGTTTTCCGGCAGGAAGGCCGCCGAGATGGCCACGGCCGCGTCGAGCAGGCCACCCGGGTCGTTGCGCAGGTCGAGCACCAGGCCCTTCAGGTTGGGGTCCTGCTTGTACAGCTCTTCGAGCTTGCGCACGAAGTCGTCGACGGTGCGGTCCTGGAACTGGCTCACGCGCAGCCAGGCGTAACCCGGCTCGAGCATCTTGGCGCGCACGCTCTGGATGCGGATCTCCTCGCGCGTGATGACCACCGGGAAGCTGCGGTTCTCGCTCTTGCGGAAGATGGTCAGCGAGACCTTGGTGTTGGGTTCGCCGCGCATGCGCTTGACGGCCTGGTCCATGGTCAGGCCCTTCACGGCCGTTTCGTCGATGCGCGTGATCAGGTCGCCGGACTTGATGCCGGCGCGGAAGGCCGGCGAGCCTTCGATCGGCGACTGCACCTTCACCAGGCCGTCTTCCATGCCAATTTCGATGCCCACGCCGACGAAGCGCCCGCCGGTCTGCTCGCGGAATTCCTTCAGCGTTTTCTTGTCGAAGTACTGCGAGTGCGGGTCGAGCCCGGCGACCATGCCCGAGATGGCGTCGCCGATAAGCTTTTTCTCGTCCACCGATTCAACGTAGTCGCTTTTCACCATGCCGAAGACGGCAGCGAGTTGCTGCAACTCCTCGAGTGGCAGCGGTGCGGCAGCGTTGCGGGCGAAGGCCTGCAACTGGATCGTCGCCAGGGCGCCGGCCAATGCGCCAACGGCAATCATTCCTACGACCCTGAGTTTGGGATTCATGTGTACTCCAGATGCGCGTGTTCAAGCCTGCGCGAGTATAAAACCGGTCCGGCTTTCGAGTATGAAGCGAGGGTGAAAGTTACACCCGCTGCAGGGCAAAGGCGGCAAAGGCGTGTCAGCCCGCCTCGCGCGCGAAGGTGACGACATGGTCCACCTGGGCGCGGATGCCGATCCATTCGCCCACATGGTGGTCATGGTGCGAGGGCACGTGCGCCAGCACCTGCTCGCCGCCGGCCAGGCGCAGCGTGTACAGGAACTCCGCGCCGCGGAAGGCCTTGCGCTCGATCCGTGCCTTCACCGGGCTGGCGTCATCGTGCACGATGTCGTCGGCGCGCAGCAGCACGTCGCAGTTGCCCCCCGGGTAGGCCTCGGGCAGCGGGCATTCCTGCAGGTCTTCCAGCGCGCCCAGCACGGTGTGCACGCAACCGCCGGCATCCGTCGCGGAGGCGCGGTCGATGTGCGCCGGCGTGAACACGCCGTGGCCGATGAACTGCGCCACGAAGCGTGTCGCCGGGCGGTGGTATAGCGCATAGGCATCGTCCCACTGTTCGAGCCGGCCGCGCTGCATGACGCCGATGACGTCGCCCAGCGCAAAGGCCTCGAGCTGGTCGTGGGTGACGAACAGCGCCGTGGTGCCGGTGTTGCGCAGGATGCCGCGCACCTCGTGCGCCAGGCGTTCGCGCAGGTCCACGTCCAGATTGGAGAAGGGCTCGTCCAGCAGCAGCAGGCGCGGCTGCGGCGCAAGCGCGCGCGCCAGCGCGATGCGCTGCTGTTGCCCGCCCGAAAGCTGGTGCGGCGCGCGCTTTGCCGCGTGGCCCAGGCCCACCAGGTCGAGCATCTGCTGCACCCGCGCCGAGCGTTCGCCGCGCGGCAGGTCCTGCACGCCGAAGGCCACGTTGTCGGCCACGCTCAAGTGCGGGAACAGGGCGTAATCCTGGAACACCATGCCGATGCGGCGTGCCTCCGGCGCCACTTGCACGCCCGCGGCGCGGTCGCTCAGCACCCGGCCATCCATCTTCACGCGCCCGGCGGCCAGGGTCTCCAGCCCGGCCACCGCACGCAGCAGCGTGGTCTTGCCGCAGCCCGAGGGGCCGATGAGCACGCCGATCTGCCCGGCCGCCAGGCCCAGCGTCACGCTGTCCACGGCAGCGTGGTCGGCGCGGCTGCCGGCATAACGCACGGTCACGGATTTCAGGCTCAGGAACATGGGGCGATGATAATTGCGTCGATGATAGTGAGCATGGTTCGCATTACGATGCCCTGGATTGTGGCCCCGGCGCGGCGCCTGGTGCAGCCTCGTCACGGCACTTTGCCACTGCGGGGCAGGCGGGCTCGACACGCACGGGTCGTCCTTTGCCACGCACGGATCGTCTCTTGCGCGGCCTGCTGAGCTTGATCTGCCTGGTGCTGGCGCTGCCGGTGCTGGGCGTGCTGGGCGCCTGGCTGGCCTTGGATGCGGGTGCTGCGGCCACCTTGGCGCACCAGGCGGGCACGGTGCTGCCCGGTTATGTGCTGCAGACCGCGCTGCTGGCGGCAGGCGTCGGCATTGGGGTGATGCTGCTCGGCACGGCCTGCGCCGTGGCGGTGAGCCTGTTCGATTTCCCGGGCCGCCGGGTGTTCGAGTGGGCGCTGCTGCTGCCGCTGGCCATGCCGGCCTATGTGCTGGCCTACGCCTGGACCGACGCGCTGCAGTTCGGCAGCCCGCTGCAAACGGCGCTGCGCCAGTGGCTTGGCGTGCGCGGGCCGCTGTGGCCCGACGTGCGCAGCCTGTGGGGCGCGGTCATGCTCTTCGTGCTCTGCCTGTACCCCTACGTGTACCTGCTGACGCGCACGGCGCTGGCCGAACGCGGCGTGCAGATGATGGAGGCCGCGCGCTTGCTCGGCGCGCCGCTGCGCCGCCGCGTGCTGCAGGTGGCGCTGCCGCTGGCGCGCCCGGCCATCGCCGCCGGCGTGGCGCTGGCGCTGATGGAGACGCTGGCCGACTATGGCGTGGGCGCGTATTTCGGCCTCAGTACCTTCAGCACCGGCATCTACAAGGCCTGGCTGGTGATGAACGACCGCATCGCCGCGGCGCAGTTGGCCTCGCTCCTGCTGCTGGTGGTGGCGCTGCTGCTGGCGGCCGAGCGGCGTGCACAGCGCCGGCTGCGTTTTGCCGGCAACCGCAGCGCCCAGAGCAGCGAAGCCCGGGCGGTGCGCTTGCGCGGCAAGGCGGCGCTGGCGGCATGGAGTCTGTGCGCGCTGCCGGTGCTGCTGGGCTTCGTGTTGCCGGTGCTTTGGCTGGCGCGCATGCTCTGGGTCGAGGCGGCGGGTTCGGACATCGGCCTGCCGCTGGAGCGCTTTGCGCAATGGGCGCTGGCCAGCCTGCGCCTGGCCGCGCTGGCCGCAGTCGCGGCCACCTTGCTGGCGCTGGCCCTCGGCGTGGCGTTGCGCCGCCACCAAGCGCCGGGCTGGAACGTGCTGCCGGTGATGGCGCGGGTGGTGTCGCTGGGCTATGCCGTGCCCGGCGCGGTCATCGCGGTGGGCATCCTGCTGCCGCTGGGCTGGCTGCAGCAGCAGTGGCCGCAACTCGGCCTGAGTGTCTGGGTCACCGGCACGATTTTCGGCTTGATGTATGCCTACCTGGTGCGCTTTTCCGCCGTGGCATTGCAGTCGGTGGAGGCCGGGCTGGCACGCGTGCCGCGCTCCATCGACGACACGGCACGCTTGCTCGGCGCGGGCCAGCGGCGCTTGTTCATGCAGCTGCACCTGCCGCTTCTGCGCCGCTCGGCACTGGCCGCGGCGTTGCTGGTCTTCGTCGATGTCATGAAGGAGCTGCCCGCCACGCTGGTGCTGCGCCCTTTCGGCAGCGACACGCTGGCGGTGGTGGCCTACAACCTGGCTCGCGACGAGCGCCTGGGCGAAGCGGCATTGCCCTCGCTGGCCATCGTCGCGGTCGGCTTGCTGCCGGTGATGCTGCTGTCGCGCGCGTTGCGGCAGAAGTAGGGCGTCGGCGCGGCACCGGCATCGGCATGCATGGTCCCACCGACAGGAATCGAACCTGTATCTGGCGCTTAGGAGGCGCCCGTTCTATCCATTGAACTACGGCGGGAGGCAGGTAATTCTGGCACGCGCCCTGGCTTGGGCATCGCGCGCAGCGCATGGACCGGTATACCCGAGCGGCCGCCGCCGAGCCGGCTTTGCCGGGCCGCCCGCGGCGCCAGCAGCGAGGACGCTGCCGGCGCTCGTAGGCGAGGAAGAGTCCGCAGGGACTGTTCCTCGTCCGACTCGCCCCCCTTGAGGGGGAGCGCCGAAGGCGCTGCGGGGGTGGGCCACATCACTGCCAGCGCCAGCTCCAGATTAGCTCGATCGAGTTCGACTCGCCCGATTGCGCGCGGATGGTGAAGCGCTGCGCGACGCGGTAGATCAGCTGCCAGTTGCCGGTGGTGGCATTCAGGCCGCGCTCGTAGCCGACATACCAGTTGCGCGACAGCTGCTTGCCCACCGAAACGATGGTACCTCCGGCGACGCTGTCGCTCTGGCGCAGCGACAGGTCGTCCAGGCCGATGAGGTTGAAGAGCTGGTCGAGCGTGCCGGGCTCGTCGCCGGCCAGCAAGGCCACCGCAGCAGCCTGCAGCAACGCCGTATCGCCGGAGCCCTGGCCCTCGCTGGCGCGCCCGCGCAGCAGCCAGCTTAGCTTCTCGGCGTCCGACATGTCGGGATCGGAGAATAGGCGCACGCGCGGCACCAGCACGGTGCCGGTGACGGAGACGCCGACGCGCACGTCCAGGTTCGGGCGGATGGCTACGATGTCGAGTTGCGGGTTCGCGATCGGGCCATTGAAGGTGAGCACGCCGCGCTCGATGTCCAGCCGCTGCCGATAGGCGCGATAGGTGCCGCCCGCGGTACGCACGCTGCCGTCCACGCGCAGGCGGCCCTGCGGCGCCGTCATGCGCAGTTCGCCGCGCAGCCCCGCGTCCAGGCCCTGGCCACGCACCCTCAGCTTCTCCCCGAGTTGCACGCGCAGGTCTAGGCTGGCGTGCCGGGCCCTGGCGCTGGCCACGGCGGCATCGGCCTCAGCGGTGAGCACGCGGTCGAGGTCGATGCCGCCGCGCAGCACGTGCACATCGTCCGACAGCTGCGGCGCATCGCTGCGGCTGAAGTCGATCAGGCCTTCGTCGACCTTGAAGTCACCGTCAAGCGCCAGGGTGTCGCGGCCGAGTTTCAACACTGCGTCGCCGGTGGTGACGATGCGCCGGTCGACGCGGCCGAGCAGCTGGAAGCTGTCGAGCCGCAGCGCCAGTTCGGCACGCGGTTCCGCGCCCAGGCTGGCGTCGCCGCGCAAGCTCAGGTTGCCGCTGCCGGCGTTGGCGGTGAAGCGTTCGATGTGTGCGGTGTCGCCCAGCAGCACGATCGAGACGTCGCCATCACGCACATCCACGCCCTGCAGCACGTTGCGCACGCCCACGCCCTTGGCACTCAGCTCGCCGGTGTACTCAGGGGCGCCGAAGCGTCCGCCAAAGGTGGCGCTGGCCCGCATGGTGCCGGCCAGCCGCCAACCGGGCGGCAACCACGGGCTCCAGACCCCGAGGTTGGCGATCTGCAGCTCGAGCACACCGTCGACGGGCGCATCGGCGGCCGGCCAGGTGGCCTTGGGCGAGGTGCGCACGACCACCGCGCCGGCCGCCTGGCCCAGCGTCTGGCCGGCCAGGCCGGTGGTGAAGCTCCAGACGCCGTCGTTCGCGTTCAGCCCCACGCGCAGGTCGGACAGGCCGAGCGTGCGCTTGCCGGAATCGTCGGTCACGCTCAGGTCGCCGCTGCTGCGTTCGATGACCACGTCGGCGCTGAAGTTCGGCGCGCTGCGTACCTTGAGACTGCCGCCGATGCGCAGGTCGCCGCCCCAGCCGAAACGCGGTTGCACGCGCGCCAGCAGCGGAGCCAGTTCCAGCGGCTCGAGCCGGGCTTCGGCATCGAGCTGTGCTGGCGCGCGGCCCGGGTCGGCCGCGCTCCAGGCGATGTGTTTCCAGTCCAGCACCGCGCCGAGCAGCTCGGCCCGCCCGGCGTCGACCTTGGCGCGCAGCGGCCCGTTGGCCCACTGCAGGTCGATGGCGACGTCGCGCAGGCTCAGCCAGCTGGGCGCGTCCGCGGCATCGCCACGCAGATCGAGCTTCTGCACGCTGCCGCGCCAGCCCTGCAGCCCCTGCGCCGCGACACCGAGCGCGCTGCCCTGCAGCTGTAGCAATGCCAGGGTGCGCTGCGCCAGCGCTCCAGACGGCGTGGCCCGCACCGATTCGACCCAGGCCGGCGGCAGGGCCTTCGATTCGGCGCGAAGCTCCAGCTGGTGTGCCGCCAGCGTGCCCTGGAGCTTGAGCTGCAGGCTTTCGGCGGACGGCTTGCCCAGCGCCACCTGCTTCAGCTCGACCCACAGGTCCAGCGGCGCATCGCCCCGGGTTCCCAGGGCCCAGCGCGCCTTGCTGTGTTGGGCGCGGGCCTCGCCGATCTGCAAGTCGGCGGCATCGAGCTCGCCCTGCGTGGCCAGCGCCGGCCAGCGGCCGCTGACCGTTGCCTTGGAGCTCAGCGCGCCCGCCAGGCGCGGGTCGGCACCGCTGTCGAGCGCCAGGCGCCACAGCGGCTGCAGTCGCTTCAGCGCGGGCATGTCGGCCTTCAGCTCCCAGCGATCGGCGGCGCCGTCGCTCAAGGCGCCCAGTTGCCCGTCGACGAGCAGGCTGTTGCCGTCGGCATCGAGTTGCAGTTTGGCCAGCGTCTTGCCCTGGGGCGCCGACTGCAGCGACAGCGTGCCGCTGATGGGCACGCCGGCCAGGCGGCTGGGGTCCAGGTTCAGCTGCGCGCGACCGCGCGTTTGCGCCAGTTGCTGCATCAGCGTGGCGGCCGAAGCCGGCAGCAGCAGGTCGACATCGGCCGTGGCGTTCAGGCGATGCGGCCCCTGGCGCCAGGCCGAGTCCTCGCGCCCCGGCCACCACGGCAGCGGGTCGAATTCGCGCAACCGGGCCTGGCCGCGGGCAGCCCAGGCGGCGCTGGCCGTGGCACGTGTCAACTGCCCGGTGAGCGAAGCCGTGGCGCCACCGGCCTGGGCCAGCAGTTCGCGCAGTTCGATGCGCAGCGCGCCCAGCTGGGCATCGAGTCGCAACTGCACCGGTTGCGCCGGGCCGCGCTCGAGCAGCTGGCCTTCGAGGTTGCCGCGCACGCTGATCTGTGCGCCTTGTGCCGTGCTGCCGTCGAAGCCACTGCCTTCGAGCCGCAGCGGCCCATCCAGCCGCATGGCCGGCGCGCGCGCGTCCAGCAAGGCCGGACGCAGTGTGCTCAGCCGGGTGTCGAGTCGCCAGGAGGCCGGGTTCCATGAGCCACTGCCGCTCAGGCGGCCAGCGGCCGACTGGGTGGTGCCCAGCTCGGCCTCGAAGGCCCGCACGTCGAGCTGGCTGGGCGTGTCGGGCTGGGCCTTGAGTTCGATCCTGAGCCGGCGCAAGGGCAGCCGCCCTTCGTTCCAGCGGCCGGCAGCGCGGTTGTTCAGCGTCAGCGATACCGCGGCCGGTTGATCCATGCCCTGCGTGCTGACCGACGCGTCCAGGTCCAGCGCGGTGGCCGGTGCTGCGCTGTGCAGTGCCGAGACATCGAATCCACGCGCCGTGGCTTGCAGCTCGCCCAGCGGCCAGGTCGCAAAGGGCAGCAGCGTGGCGCTGGCATCCAGCGTCTGCGCCGGGCGTGGCGGTGCGGGCTGGGCGCGCAGGTGGGCCTGAAGCTGCGGCGCGGCGAGCGGGCCGTTCAGCTGCAGCGTGGCCTGCCATTCCCCGCTGGCAGCGAGTTGCTGTGTCAGCTCGGCCTTTGCAGCCACCTCCAGCGGGCCGGCGGTGGCCACCTGGGCCTGGCCCGTGGCGCGCAGCCGGTCCCACGACAGCGTGACATCGTCGAGGCGGTGGCTGGCACCGCCGTCCGCGCCCAGGCTCAAGCGCGCGCGCAGGTCGCGCAGCGGCGTGTCGATGCCGTCGATGTGCAGTTCGTCGATGCGCAGCGCGGCCAGGTCGAAACCGATCGGCAGGGCCAGGCTGTCGGGCACGCGGGTCGGTGGGCTGGGGTCGCTGGACAAGTGCAGGTCGACGCGGCGCAGGTGCAGCTCATCGAGGCCGATGCGCAGCCACAGCCCGCCACTCGCCGAATGCACAGTGGGCCCGCGCCAGCTCAGCCCCTGCAGTGCCAGGCGCGCGCCTTCGCCGGGCAGCGGCAGCTCGACGCTCTCGGCCTGGAAGTCGCCGAACAAGGCGCCGCGCACGCCGCTGAACTGCACCACCGGCACGCGCGCCAGCAGCCAGGCGGTACCCGGCTCGGTGCTCAGCAGCCACCAGATGCCGCCGAGCACCAGGCCCAGTGCAGCGGCCACGCTGAGCAGGTAGCCCGCCAAGCTGAAGAACAGGCTGAGCAGAACGCCCCGGCGCGGCGCCGGGGGCGGTGGCGGCGCCGGTGCGGAGGGCCCGGGTGGCGTGATGGTGGGCTCGGACATGGCCGTGACTCAGAACACCACGCCGACACTGAAGTGCAGGCGGAACTTGCGCACCTCCTGGCCATAGGCCAGGTCCACGCGCAGCGGCCCCACCGGGCTGCGCCAGTGCAGGCCGACGCCGTAGCCGAGGACCGGGCGCATGTTGTTCCAGCCGTCCGAGGCATTGCCCGCATCCACGAACAGGGCCCACAGGAAGCTGGGTTGGTCGGCAAAAATGGGGCGCGCGATCTGCACGCTGGCGGTGAACAGCGTGGTGCCGCTGAAGGTGGCACCGTCGATCTCGGGGCCGAGCGAGCGATAGGCATAGCCGCGCACCGAATCGTCACCACCGGCGCGGAACAGCAGCGTGTCGGGCACGCTCAAGGACTCACCCACGACCACCTGGCCCAACTCGAGCCGGCCGCTGCCGTAGAACGTGTTTCCAAGTGGAATGTAGCCCTGCACCCGGCCGTACAGCCGGGCAAACGGCCCAGAGTCTTCGCTCTCGATGCCGTTGGTGGGCGTGGCGTCGCCGCGTGTGTAGCCCAGCCCGCCCTGCAGCGACCAGACGGTGCCGCGGGTCGGGGTGCGCAGGTCGTCCACGTCACGCCAGTTCCAGTGATAGTTGCCCGACAGCGCGGTGCTGTCGTTGATGCCGGCCGAGGTTTCGAGCCGGGCACGCGTGTATTCGCCGTAGGCCAGGCGCCAGATGCGCACGGTGTCGCGCGTGCGCCCGGCGCGCGCATACCAGGAGTAACGCGTCTCGTCGTTGGTGCTCAGCCTTTCGGCCTGGCCCGCCAGCAGGTTGCGCCAGCCGTCTTCCTGCAGGTGCGAAATCAGCTCTCCGGTCCAGGAATTCAGCTCCTGGCCCACCTGCACCTTGTTGCGCGCGGTCCAGCGCGTGCCGAAGACGCTGCGGTGCGCATGTTCCAGCGTCAGCAGCAGCCCGGTGTCGTCGGCATAGCCGACACCCACCGTGGCTTGCTGCAAGGGAAGCTCGCGCAGCGCCAGCAGGGTGGGCGCGGCGGCAGGGTTGGCTGCATTGGCGTCCACGTCGATGACCACGCTTTCGAACAGCCCCAGGCTGAGGATGCGGTCCTGCACGTCACGCAGCAGCATCTCGGTGGCCGGCCGGCCGACCAGCTCACGCGCCGTGGGCAGCACCGCCCCCTCGTCATGGCGCATCAGGCCGGCGGTACGGATCTCGCCCACGCGGAACAGCGGCCCGCTGTCGGCCACCAGGAACAGGCGCACAGTGTTCTTGTCGGCGTCCACCTGCGCCGCCGTGCCGCTCCAGTTGGCGGACAGATAGCCGTTGCTGCGCAGCGTGGCCAGCACGCTGTTCTT
Source organism: Rubrivivax sp. (assembly GCA_035633375.1). Taxonomy (GTDB): domain Bacteria; phylum Pseudomonadota; class Gammaproteobacteria; order Burkholderiales; family Burkholderiaceae_C; genus Rubrivivax. Next base: position 24,707 of record DASQFA010000227.1, on the reverse strand, counting down.
GGCGCTGTCCCAGGCCGATTGCTGGAAAGGGCTGCCCGGCGGCAGGCCCCATTGGACTTGCAGCGCCTGCGACAGCACCAGCGCCTCGGCCTGCTGATTGGCCGCCTCCTCGTACAGGCCGCCTTGCACTTCCAGCGTGAGGCGCTCGATCAGCGCGCGCGGCCCGGGCTCCACCGTCATGCGCAGCAGCGGCGGCACCGCACCGTCTTCGATGCGCTGCACCTTCACCACCGGATTGAAGTAGCCCTCGGTCTTGAGCAAGGAAAAGGCCTGCGCCGAGGCGGCCGCCACGAGGCGGTCGATCTCGCCGCCGGTGAGCGAATCCGCTTCGGCGGCAAACTGCAGCCGCGCCAGATCCAGGTGCATCAGCAGCAGCTTGCGCAACTCGGCGGGGCCCAGCACCTCGAGCCGGAACTGCGCTGGGCGCTGCGGCTCGGCCACGGTCGTGTCGGGTGTCTTCGACAGGAAGGGCAGGTTGGCGCAACCGCCCAGCATCCCCAGCCAACCGAGCCACAGCGCCAGGTGCAGCGCTGCGCGAAAGCTCATTTGCTGAGCAGCCGCATGGCCCCTTCCAGGCCCTGCAGGGTGAGCGGGAACATGCGCTGGTTCATGATCTGCTGCACCACCGCGATGCTCTGCCGGTATTGCCACACACCCAGCGGCTCGGGGTTGATCCAGGCGTATTTGGGGAAGGCATGTGTCAGCCGCTGCAGCCATTCGGCGCCGGGCTCCTCGTTGTTGTATTCGACGCTGCCACCAGGCTGCAGGATCTCGTACGGGCTCATTGTCGCGTCGCCGACGAAGATCAGCTTGTAGTCCTTGTTGTACTTGCGGATGATGTCCCAGGTGCTGAACTTCTCGGAAAAGCGCCGCCGGTTGTTCTTCCACATGAAGTCGTACACGCAGTTGTGGAAGTAATAGAACTCCAGGTGCTTGAACTCGGTCTTGGCGGCGCTGAACAGCTCTTCCGCGCGGTGGATGTGCTCGTCCATGGTGCCGCCCACGTCCATCAGCAGCAGCACCTTCACCTTGTTGTGGCGCTCGGGCACCATCTTGATGTCGAGCATGCCGGCGTTGGCGGCCGTGCAGTGGATGGTGTCGTCCAGGTCGAGCTCGAGCTCGTTGCCTTCACGGGCGAAGCGGCGCAGGCGGCGCAGTGCCACCTTGATGTTGCGCGTGCCCAGCTCCAGCGTGTCGTCGTAGTCCTTGTAGGCGCGCTGGTCCCAGACCTTGACCGCACTCTTGTTGCGGCCCTTGTCCTGGCCGATGCGGATACCCTGCGGGTTGTAGCCGAAGGCGCCGAAGGGGCTGGTGCCACCCGTGCCGATCATCTTGCTGCCGCCTTCGTGGCGCTTCTTCTGCTCCTCGAAGCGCTTCTTCAGCGTCTCCATCAACTCGTCCCAGCCCATCTTCTCGATCGCCGCCTTCTCTTCGGCGCTGAGCTCCAGCTCCAGCGTCTTGCGCAGCCATTCGAGCGGCACGTCCTGGGTGAAATCGGCGAGCATCTCCACGCCCTTGAAGTAGGCGGCGAAGGCGCGGTCGAACTTGTCGAACTGGGCTTCGTCCTTGACCAGCGAGGTGCGTGCCAGGTAGTAGAAATCGTCGACCGAAGGCCCGATCACGCCGAGCTTGATGGCTTCGAGCAGCGTGAGGTATTCCTTGACCGACACCGGCAGCTTGGCCGCGCGCAGCGTGTAGAAGAAGTTGATCAGCATGATGACGGCGGCCTGGTCAGGGGGCAGCGCAACGTTGCCCAGGTAGGGTGCGCGCCCTCAAGCATAGCCGGGAGCGCAAGGCGTCGCCCTGTGGGGCATCCGGGGCACCCGCCCCGGTGCTGTGAGCCAGCCACCTTGATGGCCCTGCCGCCTGGCCCACGCCGTCCTGGCTGGCTGCCACCGAGGCGGCGTGCCTGCGCAGGGCCGTGCCTAAGCCTGCTCAAAGCCGTGGCGCGCAGCCCGCAAACTTCAGCCGCGCGTGCGCACCTTGCTGGCGCGATCGTGCGCCTTCAGCCAGTCGAAGAACTCGCCGTACCAAAGGCGTGAATTGCGCGGCTTGAGCACCCAGTGGTTCTCGTCCGGGAACCACAGCAGCCGCGCATCGACTTGGCGCGCCTTGAGCGTGTTGTAGTAGGCCAGTCCCTGCTGATCGGGCACGCGATAGTCGCGCGCGCCATGCACCACCAGCGTGGGCGTGCTCATGTTCGCGGCGAAGCTCAGCGCGCTTTGGGCATTCACCATGTCCGGGCGGTCCCAGTACCAGGCACCGAACTCGCGCTCGTGCCAGGTGTAGGAATCGTCGGCGAACATCGCCGTCCAGTCGAAGCAGCCCGCATGGCAGACATAGGCCTGGTAGCGCCCCGGCGCGGCATGGCCGTTCATCCACGCCACCAGGTAGCCGCCATAACTGCCGCCCGAGGCGAACACGCGCTGCGGGTCGGCCCAGGGCTGCTGCAGCAGCACGTCGGTGGCGGCCTCGATGTCCTGCAGTTCGAGCTGACCGTAGCGGTGCGTGATGCTGTCCAGGAAGGCGTAGCCGAAGCCGGTCGAGCCGTGATAGTTGACGCTGCACACCACATAGCCCTGGGCGGCGAACGCGGCCGTGTTCCAGCGGTAGTGCCAGCCGTCCCCGTCGGCGCCATGCGGCCCGCCGTGGATGACGTGCAGCAGCGGGTACTTCTTCGTTGCATCGAAACCCGGCGGGAAGTGCAGCCACATCTGCACCTCGTCGCCGAGCGCGCCCTTGAACCAGCGCTCTTCACTGCGCCCGAACTGCACGCCCGCGAGCTGCTTGTGGTTGAAGCTGTCGATGCGGCGCGGCTTGTCGCCGGGCAGGTGGGCAAACAGCCGCGCCGGGTGCTCGGCCGCATCGATCAGCGTGACCAGGGTGCCGGCGCGCTTGTCGAAGCCGCTGACGCTGCCGCCAGGCACCACCACCTCGGCGCGCCGGTCGGGCAGGTCGAAGCGCCACAGGTGCTGGCGGCCTTTCTGCTCGGCGGTGAAGAGCAGCGCCTGGCCGTCTTCCTCCCAGTGCAGCGGCGCCTGCACCTCATGATCCCACTGCGCACTTTCCACCGCCCACGCGCCCGTTTCGCGCTCCCACACGCTCAATTGCGCGGGCATGGTGTGTTTTTGCCCCTGGTGGCTGGCCAGGAACGCCAGGCGTTGCCCGTCCGGGCTGTAGCGCGGAGCGCTCAGGTCCCAGGCGTCGTCGCGCACCAGTTCGCGCACGCGGCCGCCTTTGAGCTCGATCTCGGCCAGTGCAAAGCAGTTGCCGGCGCGCTTCTCCGCCGCCGGGTCGAAGGCAAAGGCGATGCATCGGCCGTCGGGCGAGATGTCGAAGGCTTTGCGGTCGGGATCGCCGCGCACCAGTTCGTATTCGCTGCCTTCGAAAAGGTCACGCACACGACCGCTCGTGATGTCCATCACCAGCAGGTGCGGCACACGGTCCATCGGCAAGTGGTGGTCCCAGAAGCGATACATCGCCTGGCTGGTGAGGTAGCCGCTTTCCTTACGTTCCTTGAAGGCCTTGAAGGCCTTCTCCTGGGCCTTGGCACCCTTCAAGCCGGGCCAGACCCAGGACACGAAGGCGATGCGCTTGCCATCCGGGAACCAGGCGAAGGCCTGCACGCCGGTGGCCACGTGGCCGATGCGGCGCGCCTCGCCGCCGTCGGGCGCAATCACATACAGCTGCGCCTCTTCGTCCTTGCGGCCCTGCTGTTCGCGCTGGGCCACGAAGGCGATCAGCTCGCCCGTCGGCGACCACTGCGGCTGACCGTCCTTGGTGCCGCAATGGGTCAGGGCGCGGGCCCGGCCGCCCAGCGTGGACAGCAACCACAACGCGCTGCTCGAGCTGTTGTCGTGCATCGAAAAGCTGTTCAGCGAACACACGGCCTGTGCGCCGTCGGGCGCCAGGCTGGGCGTGCCGGCACGTTTCAGCTTCCACAACGCATCGATCGTCAGGTTCTTCTTCTTGGCCATGATGAGGGGCCGTCCGCGACGCCGGGGCTAGCGAGGACGGTCGAGCTGGAATTGCAGGTGCGCCTTCACCGCCGGCCATTCCCCGGCGATGATGCTGTAGACGGCGGTGTCGCGCAGCGCGCCGTTCGGGCTGATCTGGTGGTTGCGCAGCATGCCGTCGAACTGCGCGCCCAGGCGCTCGATGGCACGGCGGCTCTGGGTGTTGAAGCGGTGCGTGCGGAACTCGACCGCGATGCAATCCAGCGTGTTGAAGGCGTGGCCCAGCAGCATCAGCTTGCACTCGGTGTTGAGCGGCGAGCGTTGCACGCGCTGGGCATACCAGGTGGAGCCGATCTCGACGCGACGGTTGGCGCCGTCGACGTTCATGTAAGTCGTCATGCCGGCCACGCGACCTGCTGCGTCGAGCACGGTGAAGGGCAGCATCACATCCTTGGCCAGCAGCGACATGCGGCGTTCGATCTCGGCCGCCATGTCTTCGGGCCGGGGGATGGCGGTGTACCAGAGTTTCCACAACTCGCCATCGCGCGCCGCCTCCTGCAAGCCCGCCAAATGCCCGTGCGCCAGGGGCAGCAGCGTGGCGTGGTCGCCTTTGAGCGTGACCGGGTAGAGGAAGGGCATGTCAGTCGCTGTGCGTGCGGCCAGTTCGAGCTGAGTCGCGCGCGGTCCACTTCGAGCACTTGATCCACCTCCATAGTCCGCTGCGGCAGGGCGGCGGCGGCGTCGCCCGCGTTCTCCGGCCCACGCTCGCGGGGAGACAGCCGAGCACGGCACCGACCGTGGCCTGATCAACTACCAAGTGCCCACTCGACAAGCGTGCCGCGAATGGGGCCTGCGCCCGCGGGCGCCACCACCGCCCTGCAACGACCGATGGTGGCGCACCGGCACCCGCTGCGGTGCCGCAGTGGCATGGAGGCGGTGGTCTACCGTTCCCCTCGCCTCGGTGGTGAGAGGGCAGGCGGTTCGGGCATGCGGGCGCAGGGACCATTCGCGGCACGCTTGTCGGCTAGGTGCCTGGTAGGTGTTCATGAGGCAACGACCCAGACCAGAAGTCGCCTCCCCGCTAGCGTGGCCCGGAGAACGCATGCCCGGGCCGCCTGCCACGCTGGAAGCTGCGTCCCCGAGGGCCGAAGCCGAGCTACGAGCGTGCTGTAGCGGTCGCGGCCTGCCGCTGCACTGCGCGTCTTGACTGCGCCTGCGCGAACCAAGTCGATGATCGGCCCCAGCGCTCATCGATTGTGGCGCTGCATGAACACCAGCTTTTCGAACAGCGTCACGTCCTGCTCGTTCTTCAGCAGCGCACCCACCAGCGGCGGCACACTGACCTTGTCGTCCTTGCTCTGCAGTGCCTCGAGCGGGATGTCCTCGGCCACCAGCAGCTTGAGCCAGTCGAGCAGCTCGCTGGTGCTGGGCTTTTTCTTCAGCCCGGGCAGGTTGCGCACGTCGTAAAAGGTCTTCATGGCCGACGTCAGCAGCTCCTTCTTCAGCCCGGGGAAGTGCACGTCGACAATGGACTTCATCGTGTCGGCATCGGGGAACTTGATGTAGTGGAAGAAGCAGCGCCGCAGGAAGGCGTCGGGCAGCTCCTTCTCGTTGTTCGAGGTGATGAACACGACGGGGCGGTGGCGGGCCTTGATCAGCTCGCGTGTCTCGTACACATAGAACTCCATGCGGTCGATCTCGCGCAGCAGGTCGTTCGGGAACTCGATGTCGGCCTTGTCGATCTCGTCGATGAGCAGCGCCACCGGCTGGTCGGCGGTGAAAGCCTGCCACAGCACGCCCTTGACGATGTAGTGGTGGATGTCCTTGACGCGTTCGTCACCCAGCTGGCTGTCACGCAGCCGACTCACCGCGTCGTACTCGTACAGGCCCTGCTGGGCCTTGGTGGTCGACTTGATGTGCCACTGCAGCAGCGGCATGTTCATGGCCACGGCCGCCTCTTCGGCGAGCATGGTCTTGCCGGTGCCGGGCTCGCCCTTGACGAGCAGCGGGCGCTTCAGCGTGACGGCAGCGTTCACCGCGAGCTTCAGATCCTGGGTGGCGATGTAGTTGTCCGTGCCTTGGAACTTGATCGGTGCTTGCATGGGGTGCGTCTTGTGGCGTGGGCCCGATCGTCAATGGACGCGCGGGTCTTGGCTGGGCCGGCGGCATGCGAATGCACGCGCTTCGAATCCGAAAACAGTATAAGGGCCGGTCGTATAATTCTTCCCCATCGGCAAAGGCGAGCCACACGGCTCGCCTTTCCACGCAACCCAAGGCTTGCCTCACGATGAAAACTGCGCTCACGCTCACGCTGGTTCTGTTCGGTGCCGTGTCCATGGCCCAGGCGCAGGAGATCAAGGGCGACGCTGCGGCCGGCGCAAAGCTCAATGCCACCTGCATCGGCTGCCACGGCATCGCCGGCTACCAGTCCAGCTTCCCGGAGGTGCACCGGGTGCCGATGATCTCTGGCCAGAACGCCAAGTACATCGCTGCGGCGCTCAACGCCTACAAGAAGGGCGATCGCAAGCACGGCACGATGCACGCCGTTGCGGCACCCCTGAGCGAGCAGGACATCGCCAATCTGGCGGCCTACTACGAGAAGCATGGCCAGTCCGTGCCGGCGGACGATGCCGCCGCCGGGCCGCCGTCGCCGGCCGTTGCGGCGCTGCTGGCCAAGGGCGCTTGCGTGTCCTGCCATGGCGCCAACTTCAGCAAGCCGATCGACGGTGCCTATCCGAAGATCGCCGGCCAACACGCCGACTACCTGTACGTGGCGATGAAGTCCTACAAGATCGAAGGCAACCCGAAAATCGGGCGCAACAACGCCATCATGGTCGGCCAGATGAAGCAGTTCAGCACCAAGGAACTGCGCTTGCTGGCCGAGTACATCGGCTCGCTGCCTTCGGAACTGCACACCATACCGCAGTCGAAGTTCCGCTGAGCTGCAGCCGGCCGGGCCCAGGGGCGATGGGCGCAGGTCGGCAACGGCGCGCCGTCTGCCGTCTGCCGTCTGCCATCTGCCATCTGCCAAGAGCCATGACAAATCACCCATCCGGCATCGTGCTGCGCGCGGCCGAGCCGCGTGACGTGCCGGCCATCGTGGCGCTGATCGGCGAGCTGGCCGAGTTCGAGAAGCTCTCGCACCTGGTGCAGGTCACGCCGCAGACGCTGCATCCGCATCTCTTCGGCGAACGGCCCGTGGTGGAAGCGGTGGTCGCGCTGGTCGGCGCGCAAGTCGTGGGTTTTGCGCTGTTCTTCACCAACTTTTCCACCTTCCTGGGCAAGCCGGGGCTGTACCTGGAGGACCTGTACGTGCAGCCCGCGCATCGCGGGTGGGGCGTGGGCACGGCGCTGCTGTCGCACCTGGCGCGGCTGGCCAACCAGCGCGGCTATGGCCGCTTCGAATGGAGCGTGCTCGACTGGAACGTGAACGCGATCCGCTTCTACGAGCGCATGGGTGCCACCTTGATGCACGAGTGGCGCATCTGCCGCGTCAGCGGCGACGCGCTGCAGCGTTTCGGCACCTGAGGCCTGTCTCGCAGCCTGGCGGCAGATTGCTTCTGCGGCACACTTCAGGCTGCCCAACTGCGCCAGCCTGCCATGGAAAAGGTCCCACTCGGCCGCAGCGACCTGCGCGTCAGCCCCATCTGCCTGGGCACCATGAGCTTCGGCGAAGAGCAGGTCGATGCCGACACCAGCCACCGCATCCTCGATCACGCCTTGAGCGCGGCATCGACTTCATCGACACCGCCGAGCTGTACCCTGTGCCGCCCAGTGCCGGCCTTGACGGTGTCACCGAAAGCATCATCGGCGATGGGCTGCGCAAGCGCCCCGAGGTGCACGCGCGCATCGTGCTGGCAACCCAGGCCGCTGGCCCGGTGCGCGGCTACGAATGGCTGCGCAACGGCAGTGCCGATGTGAGCGCCGACCACATCGTGGTGTCGTGCGAGTCGAGCCTGAGGCGCCTGCACACCGAGGACATCGACGCCTGCGACACGACGCTGCCGCCCGAGCTGCTGGCGGCGATCGGCCGCATCCGCTGGGAGTTGCGCGACCCGGCACAGTAGCCGCCCGCCCAAGGCCACTGCCCGCCATGGCGAAGAAGAACCGGCACGTCAGCGAAACGCCTGCCACGCACTGGTTGCGGCAGCATGGCGTGCCCTTCACCGAGCATCCCTATGACTACGTCGAACACGGCGGCACGGCCGAATCGGCGTTGCAGCTGGCCGTGCCCGAACATGCGGTGATCAAGACACTGGTGCTGCAGGACGAGCAGGCCCGGGCGCTGATCGTGCTGATGCATGGCGACAGGCAGGTCAGCACCAAGAACCTGGCGCGTGCGCTGGGCTGCAAGAACATCGAGCCGTGCAGCGTGGCTGCCGCGCAGCGCCACAGCGGCTACCTGGTGGGCGGTACCTCGCCCTTCGGCACGAAGAAGCCACTGCCGGTGTGCGTCGAAGCCAGCGTGCTGGCGCTGCCGCGCATCTGGATCAACGGCGGGCGGCGCGGCTTCCTGGTCGGCATCGACCCGGCGGTGTTGAGCTTGCTGCCCGATGTGCGCAGCGTGCACTGCGCGCTGTAGCGGACTTTGCACCCGGTTCGCGGGGTGCGGCGCCGCGACGGCCAAGGGCTGCGGTGCCAGGTGCGGTGCCACGGCAGCCGCGTCGTAAACTGGGCCCTGTCGTCAAACGATCAACTTCCGCGCAATGCAATATCTGCCCAGTGTGCTGGCCGTGCTGGCGGCCTACCTGATCGGCTCACTGTCCTTCGCCGTCATCGTCAGCCGCGGCATGGGCCTGGACGATCCGCGCCACTACGGCTCGGGCAACCCCGGGGCCACCAACGTGCTGCGCTCGGGCAATCGCCACGCGGCACTGCTGACCCTGGCCTTCGACGTCCTGAAGGGCTATGTGCCGGTGCTGTTGGCGCTGCTGTACGGGCCGCCGTTCGGCATGGGCGACATGACGGTGGCCCTGGTCGGGCTGGCGGCCTTTGTCGGGCACCTGTGGCCGGTGTTCTTCGGCTTCAAGGGTGGCAAGGGCGTGGCCACCGCGGCTGGCGTGCTGATGGCGCTGAACCCTTGGCTGGGTGCGGCCACGCTGCTGACCTGGGTGATCGTGGCGGTGTTCTTCCGCTACTCGTCGCTGGCCTCGATCGTGGCGGCAGTGTTTGCGCCGTTCTATCAGCTGCTCATCTGGGGCGTGGCGCCGATGTTTCTGGCCATTGGTGCGATGAGCCTGCTGCTGCTGTGGCGCCACCAGCCGAACATGCGCAAGCTGTTCGCGGGCACCGAATCGCGGCTCGGCGCCAAGCCGGCACCCACCGGCGGGCCCGCGATCAAACACCCGGTGAACCGGCATCCGACGCAGCCGCATGCCCATTCGCACACGCACGGCCAAGGTCACAAGAAGGGACACAAATGAGCACACCCAGCGCCCCCAAGGCCACTGCCTTGCGGCGGCCACCCGCCCAGGCCGGCGCAAGGAAACCTGCGGCGGCGCGGCGTCCTGTTGAACGATTCGACGTCGGCACGCGGCTGTCGGAGATGGCAGTGCACCATGGCGTGTGCTACCTGGCCGGCCAGGTGGCGGGCGATGCCACGCAGGACATCCGCGGCCAGACACGCCAGGTGCTGGCCGCCATCGACGCGCTGCTGGCGCGTGGCGGCAGCGACAAGTCGCGCCTGCTGATGTGCCAGATCTTCCTGGCCGACCTGGCCGACTTTGCCGGCATGAACGAGGTCTGGGAAGCCTGGCTGCCGACCGGCCAGGCGCCACCGCGGGCCACCGTGCTGGCGCAGCTGGCCCGGCCGCAGTGGAAGGTGGAGATGGTGGTCACGGCGGCCGTCTGACGGGGATGGCTGCGGCGGCGAGCCGGCGCCGGTCGATCTTCGCCCTTGTGTTGACAGGCCGCGCCGGGCCGGCGTCCTGATTCAGCCGGCGCTCAGGCCGAGGCGGGCAAGGTCTCCGCGGCCCGCCCGCACCACCACCGGGGTGTCGCCGCCCAGGTCGATGACGGTCGTGGGCTGCATCGGGCAGGCGCCGGCATCGATCACCGCCTGCAACGACTTCTGGAAGTGCTCGCGTATCAGCTTCGGGTCGTTCATGGGTTCGTCGGCACCGGGGACGATCAGCGTGGTGCCCAGCAAGGGCTGGCCCAGTATGGCCAGCAGGTCCTGAGCGACCCTGTGGTCAGGCACGCGCAGCCCGATGGTGCGGCGCGAAGGGTGGCTCAGCCGGCGCGGCACTTCCTTGGTGGCTTCGAGGATGAAGGTATAGGGCCCCGGCGTGCCCAGCTTGAGCAGCCGGTACTGCTGGTTGTCGACGCGCGCGTAGCTGGCCACTTCACTCAGGTCGCGGCACAGCAGCGTCAAGTGGTGCTTGTCGTCGACCTGGCGCAGCCGGCGCAGCTGCTGCGATGCGGCCTTGTCGTCGAGCCGGCACACCAGTGCGTAGCTGGAATCCGTGGGCACCGCTGCAATGCCGCCATTCTCAATGATCTGGGCCGCCTGCTTCAGCAGACGCGGCTGCGGGTTGTCGGGGTGGACTTCGAAGTACTGCGACATGATTCGATTGTCGGGCGAGCGGGTCGGCCGTGCATCCCATTGTGTTCAAGCCGACGCGCGTCAAGGGCAGCTCACGGTGCACTCCAGTCTTTGGCCCGAGCCAGGGCAAGCGGGAAAGCTGAGGCTCCTCGCGGCCAATATGAGAAGCCCTCGGTTCTGAGAAGTTCCAACCACTGCGTTGAACGGTCGAAGCATCACATGAACATAGGGGTCGACATTGACAGGTGACGGCGCATGATGTGTTGCGTCGTCCTGCGAAAGCGAGCCGTGGCGGCGTGCTCCAGCTGTTCATCCTCACGGGCAGGAGCAGTTTGACGTGAAGGAGCGAAGATGATGAACCGCACCAGATTGCCACTCTCGACGGCAGTGGGAGTCGTTGCCACCGCCTGCTGTCTGGTCGTTCCCGTGGCAAGGGCCGATGTGGTCACCGAGTGGGACATCAAGGCCTGTGACATCGTCGTCGAGGCCAAGTTGGGGCCACCCCCCGCCAACCGCGTGCTGGCGATCGTTCAGACGGCGGTGTATGAAGCCGCGAACGCCATTACCCGGCGCTATCCGCCAAGTGGCTCAACCTTGGAAACAGTCGGCGGGGCCTCGGTCGATGCCGCGATTGCGGCGGCGAACTACGCCACGCTGGTGAAGCTCGTGCCGTCTCAACAAGCCGCTATCGAAAGTGCGTACCAGGCTGCGTTGGCGAAGATCGCCGATGGCCCGGCGAAGACCGAAGGTATCGCGGTGGGAAACAAGGCCGCCTTGGCCGTCCTGACTTTGCGTGCCGATGACGGCGCTTCCAGAGGCGAGACCTATCGGCCCTACACCACGGCCGGTGTCTACGTGCCGACGGTCGTTCCGGCCGCCGCGCAGTGGCCGCAACGCAGGCCTTGGCTGATGACCGGACCTGCCCAGGTCCGCCCCGGACCGCCTCCGCTGCTCACGTCCGACATTTGGGTGCGGGACTACAACGAGATCAAGGCGTTCGGTGGCAAGAGCAGCACGCGCCGCACCGCAGAGCAAACCGCGATTGCCGGCTTCTGGGAAGCCACGATGCCGCCCATCTATCACGGCGTGGTGCGTTCTGTGGCCCTGGTTGACGGGCGCGAAGTTACCCAGAACGCACGCCTTTTCGCGGCGGTGACCCAGGCCACCGACGACGCACTGATTGCCGTCTTCGAGGCCAAGTACCACTACGCCTTCTGGCGCCCGATCACCGCGATTCGCAATGGCGACATCGACGGCAACGACGCCACGGAACCGGATGCTTCATGGACGCCATTCATCGACACGCCGATGCACCCCGAGTACCCGTGCGCACATTGCATCGTCGCCGCGGCAGTCGGCACGGTGTTGCAGGCCGAAATCGGTGGTGGTGCCATGCCGATCCTGACGACCACCAGTCCGACGGCCAAGGGTGTGGCGCGGCGCTGGGCGAAGACCGACGACTTCATGCAGGAGGTGGCGAATGCGCGCATCTACGACGGTGTGCACTACCGCAACTCCACGGAAGTCGGCACGGCGATGGGCAAGCAGATAGGCGAGATGGCCGTGACGAAGTATTTGCAGCCACTCAAGTGAGAGCGCTCAATCGCGTGGTGCAGGATCTTGATGACACTGCGGGGCAGGCTTGGACCCGTCGATCTCGCCGCGCATTTGACGATCCTCGGGTCGGGGGCTGGCTGTTGGCTTGGGGTCGACATCCACAGACCATCGGCCGTGGATCACGGGCCCCTGACTGATCCGAGCGGATGACCGCACAGTGCAATAGGGGATGCAAGCCCGTGTCCCGCAACGGTGGTCATGTGGCAAGCCTGGCGCGACGATGTATGTCGGCGACGAAGTATTGGAGCGAATCCCATTCGTTCAGAAAATGCTTTGGGCCGGGCCTCGCTGGTCAGCCGAGCGAACCCAGGGCCGGCAAGACGTCATCAAACTTGATGATGCAAGTTTGTTGACCCTATGGCGCCACGCCGCGCGAATCCAGCGGAAGTGAGGGCAGCTCTTGGCGTCACCGGGCGCACCCGCGTAGTCAGTGCGGCATCGCCAGCAACACGATCACCTGGGGGATAGAGCCGCAGTAGAACGGCTCGATGTGCGGCGGCCCAGACCGCAGGCGCACGTCGTAGGCTCTCACCTGCTGGCCGACAACGCTTGCCGTTGTTTCCAGGAATGCCCGTTGCAGATGCAACTGCGGTATTGCGCGCAACCCCGCGTCAGCGCAGGATCCATCTCTGCGCCACACCACCGCGCAGCCTATGACCAAAGCGAGCCCGACTGGGCTTTACTCTTCTTTCCGCCTCTCCGCCGCCTGCGACGCAGCGCTGGTGCGCCGCCATGCCAAGCTGGCCTGGTCTGCGCTCGGCGCAATGCTGGTGCCCACGCTGTACGCGCTGATCGTGCTGTCCAGCGTCTGGGATCCGAGTGCACGCACGGCGCAGCTCCCGGTGGCGTTGGTGAACCAGGACACCGGCCTTCACTACGGCACGCGTGACGTGAATCTCGGCGCCGAAATGTTGCAGACGCTGCAAGCGCAGGGCTTGTTCGGCTACCGCGAGTTCAGCGACGCCGAAGACGCCCGGCGCGAGGTGCGCGATGGTCGGCTCGCGTTCGCCGTCCTGCTGCCGCCCGACTTCAGCCGCCAGGCACTGCTCGGCGCCGAGCCGGGCGCCGGCCGCCTGATTCTCTACCTGTCCGAGGGCAACAACTACGCGGCGGCCGGTCTCGCCAAACGGTTCGCACCCGAGCTGGCGCACCGTGTCAACGAGACGCTGAACGAGCGTCGCTGGGCATTGGCGCTCGACACGGCGACCGGTGCCCAAGGCAGCCTGGCGGCGCTGCGCCAGGGTGTCGACCGGCTCGTCGAAGGTGCCGGATCCGCCGCTTCGGCAGCGCGCCAGGCGCGCCAGGGCAGCCACACGCTGGTTGCCGGGCTCGCCCGTGCACGCAGCGCTGGCCAGCGCCTGCAGGGCGCCACGGCGCAGCTCGCGGATGGCGCCGCGCACTTCGGCGACGGGATGCGCCAGCTCGGCGACGGACTGCGCTCGATCGATGCACGCGCGGCGCCCGAGCGCGACGTGCAGGCCCTGCGCCAGGGCGGCCATGCGCTGCAGCGCGGCCATACCGAACTCGGGGTCGGGCTGCAGCAGTTGCAGGCGGGTAGCGCCACGATGCGCGACGGCGCCGTTGCGTTCGAACTCGCGACCCGCGAACTGCTGTTCGTCGACGAGCGCGTCACGCAAGGTGCCAGCGCGCTGCAGACCGGCGCCGAACAGCTCGAACACGGGCTGGACGCTGCCCGGGGTGCGCAGCGACGGCTGGCCGATGGCACGCAACGTTTTGTCGACGGGTCGGACCGTCTCGCCGACGGTCTGCTGCGCCAGAGCGCGGCCATCGGTCAGCTCGTGGCGCGCATGCCTGACGACGCACGAACCGGGAGCTTCGCGGCCGGTGCCGCCGAGGCCTCCACGGGCATGGCGATGCTGGCCGACGGACTGCGCCAGCTTCAGGATGGCCAGGCACGTCTGCTGGCTGTCCTGGTGCGGCTTGACGATGGCGGCGCCGAACTCAGCGCCGGCCTGCGCCTGCTGCAAGCTTCGCTGCCCGTCGAGACGCCATCGGCGCAGGGCACGGCGGCGGGTCTGGCGCACTCGGTGCAGCCGGTGCTGGAGGTGGTGGCACCGGTGGCCAGCGAGGGCGCCGGCTTCTCCCCCAATATTGTGCCGCTGGCCTTGTGGATGGGCGCGGTGATGACCGCCTTCCTCTTCAACTTCCGCCGGCTGCCGGCAGACCTGGTGGCCGCGCCGCGCATTGCCACCGTGGCCGGCCGTCTCGTCTTTCCGGTGCTCGTGGTGGCCGGGCAATCGCTGCTGATGCTGGCCATGCTGATGGGCATGCTGCAAGTGCAGCTGCAGCGCGCGCTACCACTTGCCGTCACGTTGCTGATGGCCTCGCTGCTATTCCTGTGCTTGATCTTCGCGCTGGTGCACCTGTTCGGCGACGTCGGCAAGATGGTCGCCGTGCTGCTGCTGGTGGTGCAGATGTCGGCTGCCGGTGCGCTGCTGCCCATCGAGCTGACCGCGCCCCTTTTCCAAGCGCTGCACCAATGGCTGCCGCTGACCTGGGTGGTGCATGCCTTTCGTGCCAGTTTGTTTGGCGCCTACGAAGGCGCCTGCGCCTATGCCTGGGCCGCGATGCTGGCCACTGCCGTGGCCGCGCTGGCGTGCGCGGTGGTCTTGGGACGCTGGCGCCCGGTGTCGGCCGAGGCGTATCGCCCGGCGATGGAGGTGGATTGACGCGCCATAGGGTGAATGACCCAATCCGCAACATCGTCGACGTGGCGGGAGTCCGTTCGCGGGCCTCCGGCGTATGTGATGGGGCCTGCGAGCGAAGGGGAAGTCAATCATCGACGCGATCGTGAGCAGTCCACATCGCACCCGTCAGGGCCGGCCATGGCCCCACGTCCGACCCGTGCCCGCAACGGGTCAGTCACCGTTGGCGTGATGCGCCAGCCTCGACACGGCGGGTTCGAGCGCGGTGCTGCTATCCACGGCCACCCCAACGCCGAACTGCGTTGCGTCCCGAATCCTTGGCTTCATAGAGCGCACGGTCGGCACGCACCACCGCATCCCCTGCTTCGGTGTCCGACGCGGTCAGCAATGCGATGCCAATGCTGACGGTGACCGGGATCGAGCGTCCACCGAACTGCAGGGGTTCCAGCGAGACTTGCAGGCGAAGGCGTTCACTCAATGCCTCGGCTTCATCAAGTGCGGTGTCTGGAAGGAGCATCGTGAACTCCTCGCCACCCGTGCGGCCAAGGACATCCCCGACTCTCGTGTGCCCGCTGACCAGCCGCGCCACGTGCCTGAGCACGGCATCGCCTGCCGCGTGGCCCCAGGTGTCGTTGACATGCTTGAAGTGATCCAGGTCGAGCGCCAGCACGCTGCACTGCAAGCTTGGGTGGCGCCGCAGCCGCTCGAACTCGACGCCCAGCGCTTGCATGAAGCTGCGCCTGTTGGCCACACCAGTCAGTTCGTCGGTGGTGGCCAGCGTGCGCAATGCTTCCTGTGCCAGTTTCAGGGCTGTCACGTCGTCGTGCGCAACGACATAGTGGGGTGGATCACTGGCCTCGATGCGCGACACGCGCACCATGAACCAGCGCTTCTCCGTGGGCGAATGGCACGGATACTCGAGCTGGAAGTGCAGGCGCTGCCCTTCGAGCACCTCGCTGCCCGGCTTCGGCTGCATCGGGCGTAGACATGGAAGCAGCGAGCTCGCAAACGCCAAGGTAGTTGGCGCCTTCCTGCAGCTCACCCAGCGAACCGCCGTTGCCGGCGGCGAAATCGAGCCACGCCCGGTTCACTGTGACGATGACACCGCTGTCGTCGATCACGCAGACATGGGCGCTCAGACCATCGAGCACCGATCGCGTGAATCGCTGCGATGCCTGAAGCGCCAGTTCCATGTGCCGCCGCTCGGTGATGTCCACCACATACACAAGGCGACGCAATCGGCCGTCATCACCGGGTACGCGTACAGAGCGGGCGATGACGTTCAACACAGCACCGTCGCGCCTCAGCACTTCCCACTCGCCATCCATATCGCCGCGGCGATCAAGGTAGTCGCGGTGCAACGCCATGACACGCTCACGCTGCGGCGGCGCAAACAGCATCGTGAAACTTCGCCCCAGCAGCTCATCCTGTCGATAGCCATAGATCAGGCAATAGGACGGGTTGACGCTGCGGAAGACACCCTCATGATCGATGACAGCCACGCCAATGGGCGACCGCTGGATGATCTGGTCCATCAGCCGCAGCCCATCTCCCGTTCGACCAGCGTCTTGTGGTGCGGATCGAGGCACGATGTCCTCGTCAGACACGGAACCACCCACCAGATGGGCTGGCCAGATGGGCTGGCCGTTGACTCATTGCATGCCTTCTGTTGAAGATGCCGTTCTCAGAAGCTGAAGCTTCCCATGTTCTTGATCCTGTGTCAGGACAAGCGGCGACTCAGGACCCTTTCTTGATGATTCGGCGCAACTGCTCGCGATGTTGGCGTGAGCCAGAAAACCGGCGGTGGCGTCTGATTGGGGTCATTGGGCTCATCGCCCGCTGCCGCCAAAGGCGATGAACTACCAAGAGGTGATCGTGATCAGAAGGCGCGGTCGTGCCGCCGGGTGTGGCTCAATGGCTCCGCCAAGGGCGGCACGGTGTACTGGCGCCAGCAATCAGCAATCGATGGGCGCGGCGCAGTCTTTGATGCGAACGGCGGCGATGCGGCGGCCAAGTTGTGATGCCGAGAGGCAGATGTGCATCGTAAGCCGTGATTCGGCGGGAAAGACCCTGCAACGCGTTCTGAACGGCAGCTTTGCGCCGCTTTCGTCAATGAATCCTGCGAGACAGCGGCATGGCTGGGATGCCAGATCGAATCAGTCGGGGGCTGCCCCGGGCAGTGGCGCTGCGGGTGCGACTGCCCTGGGCAGTGGCACTGCGGGTGCGGCCGCGGTCGAACGCGAGCGCAGGTCGAGCCAGGCCGCCGTGGCGCCGCAGGCCATGATCAGCGCCATGCCGATCCAAGCGATGGCATCGCGCAGTTGGCCGAAAACCAGCCAGCGCAGTGCGGCGGCGATCGGGATCTGCGTGTAGATGAAGGGCATCAGCGTGGCCGTGGGCGCCATGCCCCATGCCAGCATCAGCAGCAGGTGCACGCCGGTGCCTGATGCCGCCACCGCCGCGAGGATCGCCCATTGCGCGGCACTGGCGGCAAATGCATGCCGAACGGCGCGGCGCAGCCGCTGCGGGGCTGGGTGGCCTCAGGCACGCTGCACGCGGTGCTGCAGCGCCGACCATACTGGAGCCAGCTGTCCGGGCAGGTCGGGCAGGGTGCCCAGGTCGGTGTGGCTTTCGCCGGGGGAGTGGAAGTCGCTGCCGCGCGAGGCGAGCAGGCCGAACTCCAGAGCCATGCCGGCATACTTTGGGTACTCGGCGAGCGTGTGGCTGCCGGTCACCACCTCGACACCGCGCCCGCCGTGGGCGATGAACTCGGTGAACAACGCGTACTCCTCGGTGGGCGTGAACCTGTAGCGCCCGGGGTGCGCAATCACCGCCAGCCCGCCGGCATCGTTGATCCAGCGCACGGCGTTGCCGAGAGAGGCCCAGCGGTGGGGCACGAAACCGGGTTTGCCTTCGACGAGGTAGCGGCGGAACACTTCGTGGGTATCGGCGCAGGCGCCGATCTCCACCAGGTAGCGCGCGAAATGCGTGCGCGATATCAGCTCCGGGTTGCCCACATGCTTCAGTGCGCCCTCGAATGCGCCCTGGATGCCGACCTTGGCCAACTCGTCCGACATCTCCATCGCGCGCTCGCCCCGGCCACCTCGGGTGGCAGCCAGGCCCGCGCTCAGTTGCCGGTCCTCGGCGTCGAAACCCAGGCCCACGATGTGCACCGTGATGCCGGCAAAGCTGACCGATATCTCGGTTCCGCACAGGTAGTCCAGGCCGATCCGGCGCGCTGCTTCGCTGGCTCGCTGCTGGCCACCGATCTCGTCGTGGTCGGTCAGTGCCCACAGCGCCACGCCGTTGGCCTTGGCGCGCGCGGCCAGTTCTTCGGGTTGCAAGGTACCGTCGGAGACGACGGAGTGGCAATGCAGGTCGGCGTTGAGCAGGTTCACCCCGCAATTGTAGGAAGAGGGCCAACAGAGCGTCGTCCAGGCGAGCTAAGGCCCTGCCAGCCTGCCGCTGGTGAGCGTGAGCGTGCGGTCGCAGCGCGCCGCCAGTTCGCGGTCGTGGGTGACGAGCACGAAGGCGGTGCCGCGCTCGCGCGCCAGCTGCAGCATCAGCTGGAAGACGACGTCGGCGTTGTCGCCATCGAGGTTGCCGGTGGGCTCGTCGGCGAGCACGCAGGCGGGTGCGCTGACGAGTGCGCGCGCCAAGGCCACGCGCTGACGTTCGCCGCCCGACAACTGCCCTGGATGGTGCATCACACGTTCGGCCAGGCCCACCTGGGCCAGGGCCCGCTGTGCCGCGGCGCGTGCGTCCGCGCGGGACTGGCGGCGGATGCGCAGCGGCATGGCCACGTTGTCCAGCGCGCTGAACTCAGGCAGCAAGTGGTGGAACTGGTAGACGAAGCCCAGGTGCAGGTTGCGCCAATGCCCCTGTTCGGCGGCGCTCATGGCGGCGAAGTCGCGGCCCATCAGCTCGACGCGGCCGGAACTGGGTGCATCCAGCGCGCCCAGCAGGTGCAGCAGCGTGCTCTTGCCCGAACCAGAGGCGCCGACGATGGCCAGCGTCTGGCCGGCATGCACCTGCAGATCCACGCCGCGCAGCACGTGCACATCCAGCGCATCCTTGCCACTGCCTTCCTGGAAGCGCTTGTGCAGTGCCTCGCATTGCAGCACGACCGAAACATGCGCAGGCGCCGGGCCGTCCCAAGCCTGCGCGCTCCCCATAGGGGCGATGATGGACGCCGCGGGGCGGCGGCCTTGGGCGGCGCTATTCATAGCGCAAGGCCTCGGCCGGGTTGACGCGGCTGGCGCGCCAGCTCGGGTACAAGGTGGCGGCAAAGGCCAGCAGCAGCGAGATCACGGCAATCGGCAGGATGTCGGCCATCAGCGGCTCGCTCGGCATTCGGCTGATGAGATAGATGCTGCCGGGCAGGAAGGCCACGCCGAAGGCGCGTTCGATGGCCGGCACGATGACATCGATGTGATAGGCCACCAACAACCCGAACGCCACCCCGCCGAGCGTGCCGATGATGCCGGCGGCCGCGCCTTGCACCATGAACACGCCCATGATTGAGCGCGGGCTCGCGCCCAGCGTGCGCAGGATGGCGATGTCGGCACGCTTGTCGGTGACGGTCATGACCAGCGTGGACACCAGGTTGAAGGCCGCCACGGCGACGATGAGCGTGAGGATGATGAACATCAGGCGTTTCTCGATCTGCACCGCGTCGAACCAGTTGCGGTTGGTGCGCGTCCAGTCGCGCACGATCACGCCCGGGCCCAGGCTGCTCGACAGCTGGGCAGCCACTTCGCGCGCCGCATGCACGTCGCGCAGGCGCAGTTGCACGCCGGTCGGGCCCTCGACGCGGAAGAAGCGCGCCGCATCGTCAAGGTGGATCAGCGCCAGGCCGCTGTCGTATTCATAGTGGCCGGCCTCGAAGGTGCCGCTCAGCGTGAACTGCTTCAGCCGCGGTATCACGCCCGCCGGCGTCATCTGCCCACCGGCCGCGACCAGCGTGACCTTGTCGCCGAGCTGCACGCCCAGCGCGCGCGCCAGTTCGGCACCGAGCACGATGTTCCAGCTGCCGCTGGAGAGCGTGGCCAGCGTGCTGTCGCGCAGCCGCGCAGCCAGGTCGGTGACCGTGGCCTCGTCGGCCGGCGAGATGCCGCGCACGATGGCCGCGCGCATGTCGTCGCCGCGCGCCACCAGCGCCTGCGAGGCGACGAAGGGCGCGGCACCCACCACCTGGGGATGGCTGCGCGCCTGTGCGGCGGTGGCGCGCCAGTCGGCCAGTGCCGCGCCGCGCGGCTCGAAGACCTCGACATGCGCAATCACCGACAGCATGCGATCGCGCACCTCCTTCTGAAAGCCGTTCATCACGCTCAGCACGATGATCAACGCCGCCACGCCGAGGCCGATGCCCAGCATCGACACGCCGGAGATGAAGGAGATGAACCGGTTGCGCCGCCCGCTGCGGCCGGCGCGGGTATAGCGCCAGCCGATCTGCAGTTCGTAAGGCAGGCTCATGGCGGCGCGATGCTAACCGACTCACGCGCGGCGCTCGCGGCCGGCGCATGCCATCGATAATCGGCCGCATGCACCTCGTCGTCCCCTTTGCCGCCGGCCTGTCCGAAGCCGGCGCGCAAGCCTTGCACAGCCTGCGACTGCCGCATCTCGAGCGGCTGCTGAGCCGCCTGGAACCCGGCGAACAGACCGCCACCGACGAGCGCTCGCTGAACCTGCCGCATGAGCACGTGTTGGCGGCCAGCCGCGGTTGGCCGCTGATCGACGGCTGCCTGCCCTGCGCGGCCTGGGGCGCGCTGGCCGACGGCTTGCCGCAAGCCCAAGCCGGTCTGGCCTGGGGCCTGCTCAGCCCATCGTTCTGGGAAGTCGGGCGCGAGCAGATCGTGCTGCGCGACCCGATGGAGCTGGGCCTGGACGAGGCCGAGTCGCGGGCGTTGCTGCACGCAGTGCGCGGGCTCTTCGAGACATTGGGCTGGACCTTGCATTGGGGTGCGCCGCTGCGCTGGTACGCCACCCATGCATCGCTGGCGAGCCTGGCCACCGCCTCGCTCGACCGCGTGGTCGGCCGCGCCATCGACCCCTGGCTGCCGCAACGCCTGGCGGGCCGACAGGTGCGCGGCCTGCAAAGCGAAGTGCAGATGCTGCTGCACACCCACCCCATCAACGGCGCGCGCGAGGCCCGGGGTGCCTTGCCGATGAACTCATTCTGGCTCAGCGGCACAGGGGTGACGCCAGCCGCGCAAGGCAGCGCGCTGGAGCCCACGCTGGATTGCAGGCTGCGCACCCCGCTGCTGCGCGAAGACTGGGCCGCCTGGGCCGACGCCTGGCATGCCCTGGATGCGACGCTGCTGCGCGAACTCGACGCACGCGTGCTCGGCGGCGATGCAGTGAGCCTGACGCTGTGCGGCGAACGCCGCGCACAGCGCTTCGAGCGCCAGCCGCGCAGCCCGTGGCAGCGGCTGACACGGGCCTGGCGTCGTGTCGCCGTCGCCCCGCTGCTGGAAACATTGTGAGCACGCCGCAGATTCACACCCGCGACGTGCCGCCGCGTGCCACCTTCGCGCTCGAGCAGGCCGGTGCGCACCCGTTGCTGGCCCGGCTGCTGGCGGCGCGCGGCGTGCGCCAGGCCGAGGAGCTGGACGACGGCCTGGCGCAACTGTTGCCATTGGGGGGCCTGCTCGGCGCCGACGCTGCCGCGCGCCTGCTGGCCGACACCCTCCAGCAGCGGCAACGCCTGTGCGTCGTGGCCGACTACGACTGCGATGGCGCCACCGCCTGTGCCGTGCTGCTGCGCGGCCTGCGCCTTTTGGGGGCGCACGGCGATACGCTGCACTACGTGGTGCCGGACCGCGCGTTGCACGGCTATGGCCTGACACCGGCGATCGTCGATCTGGCGCTGCACAAGCAACCCGCATTGCTGGTCACCGTGGACAACGGCATCGCCAGCCTGGAAGGCGTGGCGCATGCACGTGCGCGCGGGCTGAAGGTGCTGGTCACCGACCATCACCTGCCGGCCAAGGACGGCGAGCGTGTACTGCTGCCCGATGCCGATGTCATCGTCAACCCCAGCCAGCCTGGGTGCGGCTTCGCCAGCAAGGCGCTGGCCGGCGTGGGCGTGGTCTTCTACGTGCTGCTGGCCACGCGCGCCGAGTTGCGCGCACGCGGTGCCTTCGATGCGGCGACACAGCCGAAGCTGGATGCCTTGCTCGACCTGGTGGCCCTGGGCACGGTGGCCGATGTCGTCAGGCTCGATGCCAACAACCGGCGCCTCGTGGCGCAGGGCCTGAAGCGCATCCGCGCCGGGCGCATGCAGCCCGGCGTGGCGGCGCTGTTCCAGGTGGCGGCGCGCGATCCGCGGCGCGCCGCGGCCTTCGACTTCGGCTTCGCGCTCGGCCCGCGCATCAATGCCGCCGGGCGCTTGTCGGACATGACCCTGGGCATCGAATGCCTGCTCAGCGACGATGCCGTGCAGGCGTCGGCCCTGGCGCGCACGCTGGACGCCATCAATCGCCAGCGGCGCGAGGTCGAATCCGGCATGCACGAGCAGGCGCAGGCTTGGCTGATGCGACTGATGCCCGGCGTTGGCAGCGCCGTGCCGAGTGCGCTGGCGTTGTTCGACGCGCAGTTCCATGAAGGCGTGGTCGGCATCGTCGCCGGCCGCCTGAAGGACCGCCTGCACCGGCCCACCTTTGTGTTCGCGCGTGGTGCCGACGGCTTGCTCAAGGGCTCGGGCCGATCCATCCCCGGCTTTCATCTGCGCGATGCGCTCGACCTGCTGGCCAAGCGCCATCCGCAGGTGCTGCAACGCTTTGGCGGGCATGCCATGGCGGCAGGCTGCAGCATCGCCGAAGCGATGTTTCCGGCCTTCGACGCCGCATTCCAGCAAGTTGCGAGCGAGTGGCTCGACGCCGCCACCTTGACGCGCACCTTGCGCACCGACGGGCCGCTGCCGCCCGAGTGGTTCAATGCGCAGACCGTGGCCCTGCTCGATGCGCAGGTCTGGGGCCAGGGTTTCGAGGCGCCGCTGTTCTATGACGAGGTCGAGGTGTTGCAACAGCGGCTGGTGGGCGAGAAGCACCTGAAGCTGCGCCTGCGGCATGCCGGCACGCTGCGCGACGCCATCTGGTTCGGCCATGCCGAACCGGTGGCCGCGCGCGTGCGCGTCGCTTACCGGCTGAGCCTGGACGAATGGCAGGGCCAGCAGCGCGTGCAGATGGTCGTGGAGGCCGCAGGGTGAAGGCGGCTCTGGCAGCATCGCTGCCATTCTTTGATCGAGATGACCGCATGCGTGCATTGATCTTTCTGGGTTTGCTTGTTGCCGGGCTGAGCGCCCAAGCCGCTGAGCTGAAGACCGTGAGCGTCGCCCGGGGGCTGGCCAGCCCCTGGGCGGTGGCCTTCCTGCCCGACGGGCGCTATCTGGTGACCGAACGCGCAGGGCGCATGCGCATCGTCGAGCGCGATGGCCGCCTGGGCGAAGCCCTGGCCGGCCTGCCCGCGGTGGATGTCGGTGGCCAATGCGGGCTGCTCGACGTGGTGCTCGACCCGAAGTTCGCCGACAACGCCTGGGTCTACTGGAGCTATGCCGAAGCGGGCGACGGCGGCAACGGCACGGCGGTGGCGCGCGGCAAGCTGCAGGGCAATCGCCTGAATGACGTGCAGGTGATCTTCCGCCAGATGCCCAAGGTGTCGAGCCAGCTGCATTGCGGCTCGCGCCTGGTGTTCACGCGTGACGGGCGGCTCTTCGTCGTGCTCGGCGACCGCTTCTCGCGCAAGGACGACGCGCAGAAGCTCGACAACCACCTGGGCAAGGTGGTGCGCATCGAGACCGACGGCAAGGTGCCGGCAGACAACCCCTTCGTCTCGACCGCGGCCGCGAAGCCCGAGGTCTGGAGCCTGGGCCACCGCAACATGCAGGGTGCCGCATTGCACCCGGGCACGGGCGAGCTGTGGGCCACTGAACACGGGCCGCAGGGCGGCGACGAGCTGAACCTGGTGCTTGCCGGCAAGAACTTCGGCTGGCCGCTGCTGACCTATGGCCGCAACTACGGCATCGGTACGCGCATCGGCGAAGAGGGGCCGAAGCCCGGCTTCGAAGCACCACTCAAGTACTGGGTGCCGACCTCGGTGGCCCCCAGCGGCATGGCCTTTCTGACGAGCGATCGTTATCCCGGCTGGAAGGGCAACCTCTTCATCGGCACCTTGCGCGGCCAGTCGCTGATCCGGCTGCAGCTCGACGGCACGCAGGTGTTGAAGGAAGAGGAGTTGTTGACCGGCCTGCGCGCGCGCATCCGCGATGTGCGGCAGGGGCCGGACGGATACCTGTATGTAGTGACCGACAGCGCCGACGGGCAGTTGCTGCGGCTGATGCCGCCATAACGCGCGGGTGACTTCATGCGGACTCGCCCAACTGGCAAGGCTGCTTCGCTGGGCAGAATGACTTCATTCGGCGCAAAGCCGCCGAATACAAGCAGCCTTCACCGCAGAGGAACGAAGGACGCAGAGGTCCGCAGAGAAATACTGGAAACGATTTGAATCCATTGCATTTGCTCTGCGCCAACTCTGCGTCCTCCGCTGCTCTGTGGTGAATGAATTCGGTGTTTCGCGAGCGGCGGCTATGCGCCGTCAGCAGTCCGTGCCGGCCATGCCGTTGCACGCTATCGACGATCAGGCCACGCGCCCGAACCACCACACCGACAGGCCCGCCCCCAGCAGCGCCAGCAGTGCGCCGGCTGCGGCGAAGAAGGCGGTGATCTCGGTCTCCTTCTTCTCCACCACCAGCCGTGAACTCAGCGACTGGTACACCTTCTTCAGGTCGGCGGCGGTGCCGGCGTAGAAGTACTCGGCCTGCGTCAGCACGGCGATGTTCTTCAGCGTCGCCTCGTCCAGGCGCACGCGCATGCTCCAGCCCTCGAAGCCGATGGTCTCGCCAGCCACCGTGCCGATGCCCACGGT
>DASQFA010000226.1:0-3060 GCA_035633375.1 Rubrivivax sp. | reverse complement strand
TTCGTCGTCGGCTGGCTCATCCAGTTCATCGGCCACTACTACGAAGGCAAGAAACCGGCCTTTGCCGATGACCTGGTGGGCCTGCTGGTCGGGCCGATGTTTGTCACCGCGGAGGCGCTCTTCGCCCTGGGGATGGCGCGGCCTTTGCTGCACGAAGTCGAACGGCGCGCCGGCCCGACGGTACTGCGCGACCTGGCACATCCGGTGGGCTGAGAGCCTGAGGGTCCGGGCTGGCAGCCGCTGGGCGCAGCCCCTTCGCACAGGGTGGGTTCAGCCGACGACCAGTCGCACGGCGGGACGTTGCGGTTCGGGCTCGGAATCGAAACGCTCGAAACCCGTGTAGCACAGGAAATGGCGGTTTGCGGCACGCCCGAACAGCGTCATGCCGAGCTTTTGCGCCATCTCGTGCCCCATCGCAGTGACGCCGTTGCGCGAGACGATGATCGGCACACCGATCTGCGCCGACTTCATGACCATCTCGCTGGTCAGCCGGCCGGTGGTGTAGAACACCTTGTCGGCACCCGGCATGTCGCGCATCCACATCCAGCCGGCGATGGTGTCGATGGCGTTGTGGCGGCCGACATCCTCGACGAAGCACAACATCTCGGTGCCACGAAAAAGCGCGCAGCCATGCACTGAGCCGGCCTTGCGGTGAATGCTGTCCTGCTGGCGCATCAGCTCGAGCATGCCGCGCAAGGTGGACTGGCAGATGCGCGCGCTGCGTGCATCAGGCAGCGTCAACGATTGCAGTTCGTCCATCATGTGTCCGAACACCGTGCCCTGGCCGCAGCCCGTGGTGACGACGCGCCGCGCAGTC
Organism: Rubrivivax sp.; assembly: GCA_035633375.1. GTDB lineage: Bacteria > Pseudomonadota > Gammaproteobacteria > Burkholderiales > Burkholderiaceae_C > Rubrivivax. The sequence goes on along the minus strand of DASQFA010000226.1, from coordinate 2,243 downwards.
TTCTCGTCGAAGCCTTCGATGCCGTGGCGGGTGCGCACCGCCACTGCGGCCACGTCCCAGTCGACCGTCACCGACTCGACCGCTTCGACCGAATCAACCAGACGCTGGTTGCGCAGATAGCCCAGCGCCAGCAGCTCGGGCCATGCACCGAGCGTCATCAGGGTGACCAACTCGCGCTTGTCGACGAACAGCGTCAACGGCCGTTCGTCGGGGATGTGGATCGCGCGGCGCTGGCCGTATTCGTCGAGCACCTCGATCTCGCGCGTCAGCGCCGCGCCGGCCTGGGTAAGGCGGGGCAGCGCGCGGTCGAGCGATGGCTGGCTAGCGGTCATGGGGAATACTACATTCGCCGCCGCCGTCGGACCGTGCCTGCGGCCGTGAGCCCGTGCCGGCTCAGGGCTTCTTTGCCGGCGCCTGCTCTGCCGCAGGGGTCTTGGTGCTCGGCGGCGACACGACGTTGCCCGGTGGGGAATGTGCACCGGCGGCCTCGAGCGGCTTGGAGCCGGGCGGGGTCGGCGTCGTGGCGGGCGCCGTCGCCGCAGGCGCTGCGGGCGCGGTGTGGGCAAACGGGCCCGGATCGGTACACGGCGGTGTCGGCGTCGGCTGCACCGCCTTGCCGGCCTTGACGGCGTCGGCCAGATAGCGCGCCGCCACCTTGTCCATCGACAGGCAAAGCTGATACGCGCCGACCTTGTCGGTCCACGCCGCCTTGGCCGCGGTTTCGGCCGCCTTGGCCTTGGCCTCTTCGCTGGGCGGCGGCAGCTTGGCCGACACCTGGGCCGCACCCAGCAGCACGGCGGCCAGCGCCAGGCTCGCGGTGATGAATGGCTTCATGCTCGAACTCCGCTTTCGAAAGGGCTCAGATCTGCGCGCGTGCCGGGCCCCCGGCGGGCGGGCTCGAGCCCGAGCGAACCGCAGGTACTCGCCCGGCCTTGATGTCGTCGTACCAGAGTTGGTGGTGCTCCTTGGCCCAGCCTTCGTCGACGAAACCCGTGCGCATGCCCTGGAACGCGCCCTTCGTGCCGATCGTGCCGAGGTAGATGTGGCCGAGGAACATGCACATCATCAGCATCGACGAGACGGCATGAACGAGGTGGGCCACCTGCATGTTGGCGCGCGTGTAGGCCACGCCCGGCGTCAGGTGGTTGAGCACCATGCCCGAGCCGACGACGATCAGGCCCAGGAACATCACACCCGCCCAGAACATCAGCTTTTCGCCGCCATTGAAGCGCGGCGAAGGCATCTCCCCGTCGCCGCTGAGCAGGCCGCCGCCTTTGGCCAGCCACTTCAGGTCTTGTCGGCCCGGGATGTTGTCGCGTACATAGCCCAGGATCAGAATCACCAGCGCCACCGCGAAGAAGGGCCCGGAAAAATTGTGCGCCAGCTTCATGACATAGGCCAGCCAGCCGAACAGCGTGGCCCCCAGGATCGGCAACAGGATGAACTTGCCGAATGCCTGCACCAGCCCGGACACGGCGAGCACGGCAAAGCTGAGCGCCACGCTCCAGTGCGCCACGCGCTCGAAATAGGTGAAGCGCTCGATGAAGCGGCCGGTATCGGCCACATGACCACCGATCGCGCCGCGACGCCAATAAAACAGCCCGAGCGCCGCGACGGTGATCAGGAACAGCGAGCCGCCGTAGGGAATGATCCAGTGGTTGCGCACCTGGCGCCAAGCCTCGCCGGCGGTGGTGTAGCGCGAGCCGGGATACTGCGTGAACGACTGCACCAACGTGCCCATCTCGGGGCCAGGCAGGTTGGTGGTGCCGGCCTGCCCGCCCGAATCGCGCACCGCGCGCCAAAAGGGCGCGTTGTTGCCGGGTTGGGACTTGCCGCGCACGGCATTGCTCTCGTCGGCCTTGGGCTCGGCCGGCGCGACGAAACCGGCCGGCGCGGCGGCGCTCGCGGCCTGGGCCAGCACGGCGCCGGGCAGGGCCCCCGCCAGCGCCAGTGCCGTGGCTTGCATCAGGCGTCGCAGGACACTTCGCATGGCTGTTCCTCCGCGGATGCGTGGGTCAACGGCTGACGCCCAGGCGCACATGCTCATTCTGGGCCTGGGCCCGTGCCTGCATGTGGGCGGCCCAACTGCGCTCGTCGCCGACCTTCCAGCCCGAGTCGGTGAACACCGTGGTCGGGCCTTGCCAACCTGGCTCGCTGCCCCTGATCTGGTTTCCGGCCGACACTTGTGGCTTTTCGCCACAGGCCGTCAAGCCCAGCGTCAGCGCGGACAGCGTCGCGACCCA
>DASQFA010000225.1:0-2044 GCA_035633375.1 Rubrivivax sp. | reverse complement strand
GGTCACGCACAATTTCGTGCTTTCCGACCTGGCAGGCACCGGCGCCGCATCGGGAGAAGGCCTGGTGTTGAAGGCCGATGCGGCGGGCGCGATTCAGGTGCTGGCCCGTCTGCCTGCAGCCTGACACACGCCCAGGCCCCCGCACCGCGCTCAACGGCCGAGCTTCGGCCCCTGTGCCGGCTGCGATGGCAGCCACGCGCGGCGTGGCCAAACGAGTGGCCCGAACCAGGCGCCACCGGCCACCGCCCCCGCATTCACCAGGCCCAACAGCACCAGCGCCACGGCCTGCGCCACGAACACCTGCGCCCGAGTACCGCCCCAATGCAACAGCAGCCAGCCGCCGAACCTGGCCACCGCCAGCCGCAGCACGTTGCCGACCAGTGACCACTTCAGCCGCCCTGCCCCCTGCCACGCAAAGGACGGGTACGTCGGCCGTTCCCCCCGAGGCGAACGACGGCCGCGGCTCCAAGCCGCCTGAGCGGGCTTGGACGGCCGGAGTGCCAGTCGCCTCCGGCGACTGGCGTGGGCCGGCTTGAGAGCGCCCCCAGACCTGCCGCTTCGCGTCAGGCCCCCCGAGGGGGATGAGCAAACTTCGGGCGGCCGTGGGTTTGCTCATGAGCAGCACGGCGCTCGGCCTGCTGCATCGGCACTCATGCCGCAGCGCGCTGCACGCGCGCCTCGCGGATCGGCAGGTGGATCAGCGCCGCGCCCACCGCCAGCAGGATGTCGACGTACCAGTACCCGTCGTAGCTGCCGGTGAGCTCGAAGGCCTTGCCGCCCAGCCACACGCCGAAGAAGGCGCCGACCTGGTGCACCAGCATGACGATGCCGAACTGCGTGCCCATGTTGGCCGGGCCGAAGAACTTGGCCACCAGCCCGGCGGTCGGCGGCACGGTGGACAGGAAGGTCAGGCCCATCACCGCAGCGAAGACCAGCACCACCGGCCCGGTCTTCGGCGCCAGCAGGAACAGCAGCACCGCCAGCGCGCGCAGCGCATACAGCAGCGCCAGCAGCGAGCGCGAGCGCCAGCGCGCCATGGCCCAGCCGATGGCCAGGCTGCCGGCCATGTTGAACAAGCCCAGCAGGGCCAGCGCCCAGGCACCGAACTGCAGCGGCAACCCGCAGGCGGCGATCACCCCCGGCAGGTGCGTGGCCAGGAAGGCGACATGGAAACCGCAGACGAAAAAGCCTCCGGCCAGCAGCAGATAGCTGGGGGTGCGAAACGCGACCCACGCGGCCTCGCGCGCGCTGAGTTTCTGCGTCGCCGTGGTGGAGTGCGGCTGCGGCGCGCCCCTCAGCACGAAGGCCGCGGGCAGCGACAGCAACACCACCAGCGCCAGCACCTGCATCGCGCTGGCCCAGCCGAAGGACAACATCAACATGCCGACGATCGGTGCGATCAGGAACTGGCCGAACGAGCTTCCGGCGTTCACCACGCCGAAGGCGATGCCGCGCCGCGCAGGCTCGATCAGCCTCGTCGTCGCGGGCATCAGCACCGCCGGACCGGCCATGCCCGCGCCGCCCGCGGCGAGCACGCCCACGGCGAAGATCAGGCCCAGCGTGCTGCTCATGTAGGGCGTGATGAAGGTGCCCAGCGCCACCAGCAGCACACCGACGAAGAGCACCCGCCCGGCACCCACCTTGTCGGCAATGGCCCCGGCGACGGGCTGGGTCAAGCCCCACCACAGCTGGCCGAAGGCAAAGGCCAGGCTGATGCTGCCGATGCCCAGCCCCGTGGCGGTGTTCAGCGGGCTGACGAACAGCCCCATGCTCTGTCGCACGCCGGCCGTCAGCGCGTAGGAGCCTGTGGCCGCCAGCAGCACCAGCCACAGCGCGAGGTGGCGGGGCGCGTACTGAAGCGGGCTATTCATGCTCTGGTGCTGCGGGCAGCGGCGCCAGCAGTTCGAGCGAAGCGTCCACCAGGGCGTGGATCGCAAGCACCCGATCGACGCCGAGTGCCTGGTTCAAGCTGTCCTGTGCCATCTTCCAGCGGCGCTGTGCCTCGGCACGCTTGTCGCGGCCTGCCGGCGTGAGGTGCACCAGT
>DASQFA010000224.1:0-2908 GCA_035633375.1 Rubrivivax sp. | reverse complement strand
ACGCCTGCTGCTGTCCAAGCTCTACAAGCTCGACCACCTGTACGGGCTGCTGCTGACCTTCGGCCTGGCGCTGATCATCCAGGGCCTGTTCCGCAATGAATACGGCTCCTCCGGCCAGCCCTACGCGATCCCGGAACAACTGGTCGGCGGCCAGAACCTGGGCTTCATGTTCCTGCCCAATTACCGCGCCTGGATCATCGTCGCCTCGATGGTGGTGTGCCTGGGCACCTGGTACGTGATCGAGCGCACGAAGCTGGGCTCGTACCTGCGCGCGGCCACAGAGAACCCGCAGCTGGTGCAAGCCTTCGGCGTCAACGTGCCGCGCATGATCACGCTGACCTACGGCTTCGGCGTCGCGCTGGCGGCGCTGGCCGGCGTGATGGCAGCGCCCGTCTACCAGGTCAGCCCGCAGATGGGCGCCGACCTGATCATCGTCGTCTTCGCGGTCGTGGTGATCGGCGGCATGGGCTCGATCCTGGGCTCCATCGTCACCGGCTTCGGGCTCGGTCTGGTCGAGGGCCTGACCAAGGTCTTCTACCCCGAGGCGTCGAGCACCGTCATCTTCATCATCATGGCCATCGTGCTGCTGGTCCGACCGGCGGGTCTGTTCGGAACGCAGAAATGACGATGAACGCCAGCTCTGCCCCGACGGCCGCGGCGCGCAAGCGCGCCGAGGAACTGCGCGTGCACCGCATCGCCTTCATCGTCATGACGGTGATCCTGGTGGCTGCGCCGGCCTTCGTGTACCCGGTGTTCATGATGAAGGTGATGTGCTTCGCGCTCTTCGCCTGCGCCTTCAACCTGCTCATCGGCTTCGGCGGGCTGCTCTCCTTCGGCCATGCCATGTTCCTGGGCTCGGCCGGTTATGCGTCGGCGCATGCCGCCAAGGTGTGGGGCCTGACGCCCGAGCTGGCCATCCTGTTCGGCACCTGCTGCGCGGCGGTGCTGAGCCTGGGCGCCGGCCTGCTGGCGATCCGCCGGCAAGGCATCTACTTCGCGATGATCACGCTGGCGCTGGCACAGATGGTCTACTTCTTCAGCCTGCAGGCGCCGTTCACTGGCGGCGAGGACGGCATCCAGGGCGTGCCGCGCGGCCGGCTGTTCGGGTTGATCGGCCTGGACCACCAGCTGGTGATGTATGCCTTCGTGCTGGTCGTCTTCCTGGCCGGCTTCGCACTCATCTACCGCATCGTGCACTCGCCCTTCGGCCAGGTGCTGAAGGCCATCCGCGAGAACGAGAGCCGCGCCATCTCGCTCGGCTACGACACCGACCGCTACAAGCTGCTGGCCTTCGTGCTGTCGGGCACGCTGGCCGGCGTGGCGGGGTCGACCAAGGCACTGGTGTTCCAGCTGGCCTCGCTGACCGACGTGCACTGGTCGATGTCCGGCGAGGTGGTGCTGATGACCCTGCTGGGTGGCATGGGCACCGTCTTCGGCCCGGTCGTCGGCGCCGCCGTGATCATCACCATGCAGAACTATCTGGCTCAGCTGGGCGCCTGGGTGACCATCGTGCAGGGCGTCATCTTCGTGATCTGCGTGATGGCCTTCCGCCGCGGCATCATCGGCGAGCTGGGCCACTGGCTGCGCAAGCCGCTGTAGGCCGGCCGGCCTTGCCGGCGGTGCCATGGGGCGGCACACCGAACTCCAGCACGCTCGATCGCCGCTCCCAACGCGTCAAGGCTCCCTGACCATGAGCACACCCGGCAAGAGCTTCCGGCTGACCTACGCCACCATGTTCGACCCGCCGGCGTCGCTGCACCAGCGCTTCGACGACGCGCTGGCGCGCGTGCGACAGCAGTTGGGGGGCGACCACACGATGAGCATCGGCGGGCAGCCGCGCACCAACGGCCGCTGGTTCGAACTGCGCTCGCCGATCGACCGTGACTGGCTGCTGGGCCGCTTCCCGCTGGGCGGCGTGCAGGACGCGGCCGATGCGGTGGCCGCCGCGCGGGCGGCGGCGCCCGGCTGGGCGGCGACACCCTATGCGCAGCGCATCGAGCGACTGCGCCGCGCGGCAGCGCTGATCGAGGAGCAGGTCTTCGAGCTGGCCGCTGCGGTTTCGCTGGAGGTCGGCAAGAACCGCATGGAGGCCATTGGCGAGGTGCAGGAAACGGCCGACCTGATCACCTGGTACTGCGACCAGATGGCCGAGCATGCCGGCTTCGACCGCCCGTTGCCCGATGACCCGCTGAGTGGCTGGCGCAGCCACAACCGCACCGTGCTCAAGCCGCATGGCGTGTGGGCCGTGATCGCACCCTTCAACTTCCCGTTTGCGCTGGCCGGCGGGCCGATCGGCGCCGCGCTGGTGGCGGGCAACACCGTGGTCTTCAAGACCGCCAGCAACACCGCCTGGAGCGGCCGGATGCTGATGGACGTGTTCGAGGCCGCAGGGCTGCCGCCGGGGGTACTGAACCTGGTCAGCGGCACCGGCACCGAGGTGGGCGAGGCGCTGATGCGCGCACCGGCATTGACCGGCGCCACCTTCACCGGTTCGCACGCCGTGGGCATGGACCTGCTGCGGCGCTTTGCCGCCGGGGCACGGCCGCGCCCGTTGATCGCCGAAATGGGTGGCAAGAACGCCGCCATCGTCACCCGGCACGCCGACCTGGAGCGCGCGGCCACCGGTATCGTGCGTTCCGCCTTCGGCCTGCAAGGGCAGAAGTGTTCAGCCTGCTCGCGGGTCTACGTCGAGCGCCCGGTGGCCGAGGCGCTACGCGAGCGGCTGGTCGAACGCAGCGCGGCCATCGTGGTCGGCGACCCGACCGTGGCTGCGCACTGGATGGGCCCGGTCATCAATGCCGCGGCGGTCGAGCGCTACCGCCGCGCCGTCGAGCAGCTGCGCGCCGAGGGCAAGGTGTACTGCGGCGGCCAGGTGCTGCAAGAAGGCGCACTGGCGCGCGGGCACTTC
>DASQFA010000223.1:0-1630 GCA_035633375.1 Rubrivivax sp. | reverse complement strand
TGGTGAACGTGTCTTGTCCATCAAGCCATGTGTTTCACAGGTTTATGTGAAAATTCGAGCTCACGTCAACGTGGAGTTTCAAATGCCCAACGTCACCATTCACCTCGACGAAGAAACGCACCGCTTGGCCAAGATCCATGCGGCGCAGACCGGATCGAGCCTGAGCAAATCCTTTCGTGATCACATCCGTTCCGTCATGAAGCACGGCCTGCCGGCAGGCGAGTTGAGCGTGCTTGAGCGTTACTCGCGCGTTGAACTGCCTGCCAGAGATGCCATGGCTTTGTTGGGCCTGCAGTGCATCGAAGACTTGATGTCGGCCACCATTGCAGCCGGCCTGGGCCTGCCGCACATGGAGCGAAAGGCAGCCTTGCAGATGGCGCGGCCGCTGCTTTCCCGAACGCGGGCGCGAAGCCATGCGTAGTTGCAGCCTGGTGATCATGGACGCTGGGCCATTGATCAAGCTCGCCTTGGCGAACCAACTCGATCTGCTGCTTTGTTTCAACCTCAAGATTTATGTTCCCGACGAGGTCTACTTCGAGGCCGTGGAAAAGCACGCGTGGGAACACGGGTCGCCTCTGACCGCTGACAAGCTTCGGCTGAAACGATGGATCGACGAACAACGCGGAAAGGGAAGACTTTCGTGCCCTGAAACGCTGGTCGGCGAAATGGCGAAGCGCAAGCGGGAGAGCGGCGACTACGCCCCGGGAGCGAAGAACCATCGCAAGAACACCGGTGAACTTGCAGCGCACGATTTCTTCAACAACCGCGAGGAATGGGGCCATCCGGGTGAGCCTGCGCTGCTTTTGATCGACGATGGTCCCGGCATCGACAAGATCAATCTACAGAACCTGGACGTGCACATCCTGTCGACGTACGCATTGCTCGTGGCATGTGAAGTGGAGCACCTGCTCGAATCGGCCGATGCGGTTTGGGCAGACATTCAAACAGCAATGCCAACCGCGCCGAAGGCAGACTTCGACGTGTCGGTCCGGCGGGATACAGAGTTCAGGGGTTCGATCCGGCGCAAGCCGATGGGCGACACGCCACGCGAGCGTTGACGAAGGCGCGATGCGTCGGCGGGCGCCCCATCGAGCGAACCGAAACTGGAAGCAGTGGCGTAGGAGACTGATCATGCTTTTCCCCGTGGTTCTGCACACCGACGACGGCGTTCGCTACGGCGCGACCGTGCCCGACCTGCCCGGCTGCTTTTCAGCCGGCGACACTTTCGACGATGCGATCGCCAGCGTGGCCGAGGCCATCGACCTGCATCTCGAAGGCTTGGCAGAAGCGGGCGGCGATGTGCCGGTGCCGCAGGCCATGGCCCGGCACCGCGGCAACCCTGACTTTGCGGATGGCGTCTGGGCTGCGGTGGACGTGGATGTGGCGCGCTTCGAAGGCAAGGCCGAGAAGATCAACATCACCTTGCCGCGCCGGCTGCTGGCCAGGATCGACGACTACGCCCGCGCCCACGGCGCCACGCGCAGCGGCTTTCTGGCCGAAGCGGCACGGCGTGCCATGCGCTGAGCCACGTCGAGCCGCCGCCCCCGAGGGTGGCTCAGTAGCGATAGCGCAACTGGGCCACAAGCAACGCGTCAGCTTCGATCTTGTAGACCATGCGGTGTTCGTCGGT
>DASQFA010000222.1:0-7437 GCA_035633375.1 Rubrivivax sp. | reverse complement strand
TCGGCCGCCACCAGCAAGGCGCGCAGATAGCTCTCGCACACGGAAAAGCCCTGGATCTGGCGGCGTTCACGCCGGCTCTCTTCGACCAACGCTTCGACGGGCCCTTCGCGTCGGCCGGGAAGGCTGCTCGGGCACTCGGGCAGGGTCGATTTCAGCAGCGTCGCGTGGCGCCCGGCCTCGCCGGCGGCCGTACTGTCCAGCGCGAAGCGATCCAGGGATTGGCCCCAGAGCTCGCGCTGGCGATTGCAGGCGTCGATGCGCCGCTGTGCCTCATGGCACTCGGCTTCGCGCAGCTCGCGATCGGCCAGGGCGAGCGCGCGGCGGCAGGATTCGAGCCCGCTGCGCGCCAGTTCGTACTCGATCAGGCTGCCCTTGCGCGCCAGGTCGCGCTGCGTGCGCAATTCGGCAGCACGCCTTTCGAGCTCTTGCGTCTGGGACCAAGCCTGGCCGCCGCCGCTTGCGCAGGCACCGACCAGCAGTTGGAGCGCAAGACGGGCCAGCGCGCGCTGCACCTAGCGCCGACCTACCAGCTGCGCAAGCGCCGTCTCGAGCTCCTTCTTGCGTGCCTCCAGCTTGCGCAGGCGATCTTCCTTCGCGGCATCCGCCTTGGCGTCGGGCGCGCCCATCGCGCCGCCCTTGTTCTGCAGATCGATCTGCTGCATCTCCTGGCGGATCGAGTCCATTTCAGCCTTCAGCTGCATATAGCGCTGCTCACTCACCTTCTTGGCCGCAAGCGCATCGTTCAGCGCCTTGTTCTCCTTGGCCAGATCGGCTTCCATCGCACGCAGGCGCTTGTCGTTGCGCTCGAGTTCGCGTTCGCGCTGCAGCTTCTGGTCTTCGAGCACCGTGCGCTGCGTCTGCTGGCGCTGCAGATCGGCACGCGCCGTCGCGGTATCCACCTGCAGTTGACCGCCCGGTGCCACGTTGCGCTTGGCGTCCTGGTAGGTTTCGCAGCCCTGCAACAGCCAGCACGCGCCGGCCAGGGCAAGGACGAGTCGCAGGTCGTTCATCGGTCCTGGCCGCGCCTCAGCCCGCACGTGAGACCCCGACCGCACGGTTGTAGTCGGCAATGTTGCTCTCGAGCTTGGCCACCTGCTGGCTCATGCGGCTGATCTCGGCGTCGAGGTTGCTTTTGTCCTGCGGGCTGCCCTTGAACTGCGACGCGGCCGTGGCGTACTCGTCCTTCGTCTTCTTGGCCTGGGCCAGGGTGGCCTTCATGGAGGCAATGTTCTGCTCTTCCCGCTTGCGCGCGGCTTCGGCCTCTTGTGCCGTGATGCGCTTGGCGTTGATGTCGCCCTTGAGGGCCGCCAGCCGCGTCTTGCCTTCCTTCAGCACGACGTCGGAGCTGTCGAGGAAGGCCTGCAGCTTGGCATTGTCGGCGCTCACGTCCTTGGCCGCGGCTTGTACGGCGCGCAGCTCGTTCTTGCCCGCCTGCTCGCGCTTGGCCGTCACGTAGCCGTCGATGCCGCCGGCCGCTCCACCCAACACGGCACCGATGCCCGCCGAGCGCGCGGCATCCTTGCCGCTGCCGCCGCCGATCAAAGCGGCAACCGCGCCGATCGCCGCGCCGATCATCGCGCCCTGCATCGCGCCACCGATCACGGTCTTCTGGAAGCGCTGCTCGTCGGCGCGCATCTGCAGTTCGGCAGGCGTCAACTGCACTGCGGCATCCTTGGAACCGGGGGCGCTGGAACTCGTGCCGGGCCAGGGGCTGGGGCTCGTGGCCGCGCCCGAGGGGGTGGCAGCGCTGCTGCCTGCGGCAGTGCCGCCGGCGCCACTGCCCGCCGTGCCCTGCTTCGGGTCGACCGTAGCGCAACCGACGCTCATGCCGGCCACCGACACGACCAGTGAGGCGCTGAGGACACGTTGCGCGAGGGCTGCGCGGCGCACGATTTTCATCTCTTGACTGTCCCTTCGAGTTTCACCAGTTCGGCCGTGAGCGCGACCTTGTCCACCGGTTTGCCTGAACGCACGCCTCGGCTCGAGCGGACGACCAGATCCACCAGCGGCCCGTACCAATTCAAGGACTTGGCTTCGAACTCCCGCTTCAGGATCTCACCCTGGCCGCTGATGCTTTCGGCCGGGTAATCTAAGCCGATCTGTTTGACAGTGTCAATCATGTAATTGAGTGTACCGTCGAGGTTCTTCTTGTCGTCGTCGATGCGCGCCTGCAGTTCCTTCTTCAGATTCTCCGGCAAGACTTTCACCGACGCCTCCGACTTGTTGATGATGCGCCGGTCTTCCAGGATCTTCTGCGCCAGGAAGGCGCCGACGCGGATCTCGCTCTTGGCGGAGCGGTCGCGCTGCTCGTTGCGCGCCTGGATGTTGGCCTTGATGACACCGCCGACACCGTCGATGCGGTTCTTCAGCGCCGGGTCGTTCACTGCCTTGGCGAGTGCCTCGACTTCCTTCACCGGATCGGCCAGCGCCTGCTGCGCTCCCCCGCCGGACTGTGCGAGGTTGGTCCACAGCGTGCGCACCGCCTGCAGCCGCGCCGGCGTGGGCAAAGATCCCGGCACGATCACCAGACGCAGGCCGGTGGCCTTGTCGCGCCGCTCGCCGCCCTTGTCGATAGGCACGTATTCGTTGCGCGCCGCCGCGCGCACGTCGGCCAGCGGCGTGCGGAAGTCACCGCCCTTGACGGTGTAGCCGCCGGCCTGGCCGTGCAGGCGCGAGTGCTTGTTCAGCCGGAACGGATCGAGCACGTACTCGCCGGCATTGCCGAGCATGTCGTGCAGGCCCAGCGGGTTGGGCTTGAGCAGGCCGATGACATTCAGCTCGTTGTTCGACGAGTCGGTGCCGGCGTACCAGACGTAGCGCTGCGCGCCTTCGGGCATGGGGAACATGCTTTGCTCGAAGACGGCCTCGGCCACCGCCACCCCGCCGCGGGCGGAGAACTCCCATTCGGCTTCGGTCGGCAGGCGCACGAAGCCGGGCGCGCCGTCGTCGTCGGGCAATTGCTTGGCCGCATTCTTCGCCAGCCAGTCGGCGTAGCGTCCGGCGAAGTACACCGCCTCGGACCAGGTCAGGCCGGTCTTGGGCAGGCGCCCTTCTTCCTTGAGCGCCGGGCAGGTGCCCGACAGCGCGTCGTACTGCAGTTGCGTCACCTCGTACTTGCCGATCAGGTAGTAACGCTGGTTCTTCACCTTGGTGTCGACGAAGCCGCCGCCGACATAGTCGCTGCGCGTGTTCTCCGCATAGGCGAAGCGCGCTTCGGGGTTGCCGAGTTGCACGCGGCGGTCGTCCAGTGCATCGGTGCTCGGGATGTTGACGCGGCGAAATGCCATGGCGCCCCCGCAAGGCATCGGCAAGACCACGTCGTCGGGGCGGGCAGCCGGGTTGGTCTGCGCCACCGGCCAGGCCGCCTGCGCCAGGGCCGCAGCGCCCCACAGGGCGAGCACGGCAGCACAGGCCATGCGCAGCGGCCTCATCAGGTCATGGGTCTCGAAGTTCATCGGCAGCCTCCACGTTGGATGCACGCCACCCGCCCCACAGGGCCGGCAGCAGGGATACGGCCACGGCGGCGAGCAAGCCCGCGGCTATGTCGGGCGCGCCCAGCCGCACGGCGGCTTCGCCGGCGGCGAAATGGGTCGCAAAGTACCTGTTGATGGCGCTGGCCCCGGCCAGGTACACGCCGAATGCCAGGGCGCCGCCCAGCAACGCCACCGCCAGCGCGTTCAGGCAGGGCAGCGCGATCAGCCAGGCACGGCCGTGCCCGGTGAGCTTGAGCAGCGCGAACTCGCGTCGCTTGCGCCGCACCGTGGCGATCTGCAGCGCTGTCAGCGCGACCACGGCGCCGGCCAGCGTGACACTGCCGACGAGCGCCAGCACCGTGCGCAAGTTGCGCTGCAGGCCCAGCGTGGAGGCGATCTCCCGCGCGCTGACATTCGTCGACACGCCCTCCGCCGCGAGCCGCGAGGCCACCGCCTCGACCTCGCGGATCGACGCCGTGTGCAGTCGGAAACGCGGGTGCACGGCACGCTGCGGCGGCGGGCCGGAACCTTGGTCGCCCAGGCCATCGACGGTATAGCCGTCGCGCCAGGATTCGATCGAAGCCAGCAGCGCAGCGGGTGCGAGCGCGCTGGTGCTGTCCGAGGCCGCCAGCGGCAGCACTTCGGCCACCTGCACCGGGATGGTGGTGCGTTCGGTGCGACCCTCGCGTTCGCGCGCCAGCGGGATCGTCAGCGCCTGCCCCTTGCGCGCCGCCAGCCGTTGCGCGGCTTCGGCGCTGAGCACGACCGACGCGCCGCTGGGCGGGGCCAGTCCGGCCAGCAGGGGATCGCCGGCCGCGGTCTCGCGCAGCTCGGTCGTCACCGGCGCGGCTGCGCCCTCGGCAAACAGGTCCACCAGCGCGGCCGCAGAGCGCACCGTCGGTATCACGAAGGCCACCTCGGGCCAGGCCCGCACGCGCTCGAACCAGACCGCGTCGAAGCGGTTGTTGCCGGTGGCCGTGGGCTCGATCTTGCGCATCAGCGGGTCGCGGTCCATGCGCTCGATGAGCGTGCCGATGACGCCGTGCTCCAGCCCCCACAGTGTCCACAGCGGCGCCAGCATCGCCGCCAGCACGCAGGCCGCGCACAGGGCAAGCCAGCGCTCGTGCCAAAGGTCGCGCCCGGCCAGGCGCAGCAACTGCCCGGGCCGCAGGCGCGCATCGCCGGTCACTGCACTGCCTTCGGGCGGGGCCGTTCGGAATTCGCCACTGGAGCGGCGGCTCATGCGCCGGCCTCCAGGCGCACCGTGTCGCCGTGCACGGCGCAGCGGCGCAGCGGCACCCCCTTGGCGCGCAACAGCTCGACGTCGTGGCTGACGATGACCAGCGCGGCACCGCTGCCGTGCGCCAGAGACAGCAGCAGGTCCAGCGCGGCGGGCGCGTGTTCGATGCCCAGCGATGCGGTCGGCTCGTCGGCCAGCACCAGGGCCGGCCGGTGGGCCAGCGCGCGCGCGATCGCCACGCGCTGGCGCTGGCCGATCGACAGCTGCGACGGCAGCCGCTCGCCCAGCGCGCCCAAGTCCAGCGCCGCCAGCAAGGCGTCCGCCCAGGCGTGGTCGAGCCGCGCGAGCAGGCGTTGCGAGAGCAGCACGTTTTCAAGCAACGGCAGGCTCGGCAACAGGCCACCGGTCTGCAGCACGACGCCGGTATGCACGGCACGCAGCGAGGTGCAGGCGTCCACCGCGCGCCGCTGCCACAGCGCCGCCACGTCCTGCCCCTGCAGCTCGAAGCGCCGTACCCGCGTGGGCTGGCGCAGCAAGGCCAGCAGGTCGATGAGCGTGCTCTTGCCGCAGCCCGAGGGGCCGACGATGCCCAGCACCTGGCCGGGTTCGAGGCGCAGTTCGTCTACCTCGATGGCGAACGCGGCGTCGGCCGCCGCCACGCCGCTGCGCTGGAAACGCAGGCCCTCGACATGCAGCACGGACATCGGGACGAAGGCTGCAAGGCCCTCAGGCCAGCGCCGTACCGCCACGAGCGGGCAGAGCGCCCCCAGGGCCACGCGGCGGCCCCTGCCGGGTCAAGGGGGCAGCGCACACAGCCAAAGTGGGCAGGGTCGTCATCTAAGTTGCTCCACCGCGCTTTGCGCGCCCCGCGATGCATGCAAGGCCTGCGACGGATCGGCCCCGATCCGCTCGCTGACCGGCCGTGCATGCGTCGCTGCGCTTCGCACCTTTTCTCCGACCCAAGGCGCCGCTGCGGCAGGGCGCTGGCGTCGCCCGCGTTCTGCGGCCCACGCTCGCGGGGCATCGCTTCGGCGCACCCTCGGCGGCGGCCCGAACACCGGCCAGGCACACCGGCGACAAGCGTGCCGCGAATGGGGCCTACGCCCGCAGGCGCCACCACCGCCCTGCAACCACCGCAAGCGGCGCACTGGCCCGAACGCCCGGGCGAAACACCGGCGCACCACCGCGGGCGCCTCGGCGCCGAGAGGGCAGGCGGTTCGGGCAGGCGGGCGTAGGCCCCATTCGCGGCACGCTGGTCGATGCCACGCCTGGACGACGTTCACGAGGTCTCGTTGACTAACAGAAGTCCTTGCCCCGCGAGCGTGGGCCGCAGAACGCATGCCCGAGCCGACTGCCACGCTGAAAACAGCGTTCCCGCAGGCCAACGCACGGAGGCACCAAGAATGGCCAGACCCGGCCCGCCGCGCGGCTCGGAACTCGAGCTCGTTGGCTGTGATTTTCACTTCAGGGCAGCGCGTCGATCGGCACCGGAAACACCCGGTCGCCATCGCTCGCGCTCGGGTTGAGCTGCACCCAGCGGCCGACATCGTCGTGGAAGCGCTGGTACAGCACCGCCAGCCCCTTCAGGTTGTCGACGATGGCCTGCGTCTGGCCCACGCTCATGTTCTTCCAGGTGTCGAAGCTCATGCTCATCAGCTGGCTCTGGTAGGGCAGCCCTTCGAGGTATTCCGCCATCAGCCCGGCCTGCTCGAGATTCTTCGCGTTGCCCTGCCCGAGCTTGGACGGATCGCGCCCCATCGCTGCGGCGGCGCTGCGCAGCTGGTTGAAGAAGCTGGCCGGATCGAGCTGCGATTTCTCGTAGGCCTCGGCAAGCTTGCGCACCGTGGTCTGCAGGTCCGACAACTGGTTCTTCGTGAGCAGCACGCGCACCGTGAAACTGGGCAATTCGCGGTTGCGCACATCGCGGTCGATGGCCCAGGCCTCGTACATGGCCGGCGACTTGACACCCTGCTGGCGCCCCAGGTAGGACAGCACCATGGCGCGGCCGACCGCGTCGATGCTTTGTTTCATGGCATCGGCCTTGGGGTCGGCCGCCGCCGGGGCCTGCAGCGCCTTCTGCGGCGCCACCACCTGGTCGACCAGGGCCTGCGCCATGCGCTTCACGTCGGCCTCGAAACGTGCCGGGTCGCCCGCCTCCACCGGAAAGTACAGCGACCCCTTGCCGGGCCAGGCGGTGAGGCGCTTGAACTGCGCCTCGGCAATGGCATGGTCGTTCTTGCCTTCCTGCGTCTTCAGGTGCAGCGAGTAGATGGCCACGCCACGCTCCTGCGCCTGGGTGCGCAGCTGCTCGGTGCCCAGGCGTGTGGACGCCAGCGCCGAACTGCCCTCGCGCGCGCTGGCGTCGGTGATGTAGACGATGTAGCGCCCGCCATAGCGCGACCAGTTGATCTTGTTCAAGGCCACGTCCAGCGCGGCATAGGCATCTTCGGCATAGGCGCGGGTGGAGTTCGGCGTGGCCTTCAGGCTGGTCATGGCGGCGAGGAACTGCTCCTTGGTGGCGGTCTGGTTCGGGTCGGCGAAGATCTTCGACAGGTACTCCACGCCCTTGGCCTTGGCGGGGTCGTCCTGGAAGGCGACGAGGCCGAAGCGGATGCGCTCGCCCACCTTGGCCGCATCGGCCTGGCGCAGCACTTCTTCCATGGCCTGGCGCGTGCGGTCGATGTAGGGCTGCATCGATGACGTGGCGTCGATCACGAAGACCAC
>DASQFA010000221.1:0-3573 GCA_035633375.1 Rubrivivax sp. | reverse complement strand
ATCGGCAATAAGGTCTTGCTTATGCCGAAGCCCGAGCGCAAGAGTTCATTCGTAGCTCCTGCCACGCGCCAGCATTTCGGCAGTACCAATGACAGCATTCAGCCCATCGAAGTCGAGCATTTGCTCCTGCCAAGGCGTGGTGCTGCCATGCTGGCGCAGGCTGGCGTAGTAGCCAGCAAGCGTGTTCGCCACCGCGCGGGCCGTGCCGCCGGGAAAGATGACGATGCGAAACCCGCGCCGGCCCAGCTCGTCGGCACTCTGCACGGGCGTCTTGCCGCCTTCGACCATGTTGGCCAGCAGCGGCACATGCTGGGCGAAGCGACTGCAGGCGGCGTCCATCTGCTCCGGCGTGCGCAGCGCCTCGATGAACAGCGCGTCAACGCCGCAGTCCACGTAGGCCTCGGCACGGTCGAGCGCGGCCTCCAGGCCCTCGACGGCCAGCGCATCGGTGCGCGCAAGGATCAGCGTGCCTGCGTCCGTGCGTGCATCGAGCGCGGCACGGAGCTTGCCCTGCATCTCGGCCACCGGCACCACCGCCTTGCCGTCGAGGTGGCCGCAGCGCTTGGGAAAAGTCTGATCCTCCAGCTGGATCATCGCGGCACCGGCGCGCTCGAAAGCGCGCACCGTGCGCTGCACGTTCAGCGCGTTGCCGAAGCCGGTGTCGGCATCGACGATCACCGGCACGCGCACCCGTTCGGTGACGCGCGACATCACGTCCTCGACCTCGCTGAAGGTGGTCAGCCCGATGTCGGAGCGGCCGAGCCGGGTGTAGGCGATGGACGCGCCCGACAAGTACAGCGCCTCGAAGCCCGCCTGCTCGGCGATGAGCGCCGTCAAGGCGTCGTACACGCCGGGGGCGAGCAGGACGCGGGCTTCGGCCAGTCGACGGGCCAGTGCGTACGGATCGTTCATCGTGGCTCTCCTGCCAGCAGCCGCACCGCGGTATGGGCCGCGATAAAGCCGCCGGACACCGCGCTGAGCAGGCCGTTGCCCGACAGGTAGCCCCACACCGCATTGCCGGAGACACCGCGTGCGGCCCCGCCTGCCGCCAGCAGGTTGGGAAGCAGCGTGCCGTCATCGCGGCGCACGCGGCAGTGCGCATCGATGTCCAGCCCGCCCTGCGTGTGGAACAGCGCGCCGGTGACCTTGATCGCACAGTACGGCGGCTGCAGCCGCGTGCCGACCAGCGTGGCCGCGATCGTGGCCGCGTCGCAGCCTATCAACGCGGCCAACGCGGCGGTGTCGCTGGCCTGCCGCACCGCGCCGGCTCCTTCGGCCGCGACGAAGTCCGGGAACGTGCGGCCCAGTGCCAGCAGACGCGCATCGAAAAGGTTCCAGGCGATGCCGCCCGGTTGCGCCAACACCTGCACCGACGCCTCGGAATAGCCTCCCGTCTCGTCGTGGAAGCGCCGGCCTTCGACATTGACCTGGATGCCGCCTTCCATCATCAGCGCCCAGGTGATCAGCGCGCCCTGCGGCACAGCCCAGGAGCCGTGGCCCTGGTAGCCACCCAAGTCGGCCAGGCCGGCACCCAACTGCCGGCCCCAGGCAATGGCGCTGCCGTCGTTGCCGGCATGGCCAGCAAAAGCGGCCTCGCTCATCTCAGGCAGCAGTTCGCGCACCATCGCCACGTTGCCACCGAAGCCGTTGCAGGCCAGCAGCAGCACGCGGCAGGCCAGGTGCTCCATGTGGCCGTCGGGCCTTTGGTAGCCGATGCCGAGCACGCGCTGATCGGCATCGCACCACAACTCGCGCACCAGCGCGTCGCCCAATTGCAGCGCGCCGGCGCGGACCGCGGCGGCCTCCAGCGCCGCCACCAGCGCGGCGCCCGTACGCTGCGGCAGCGTGTGCATGCGCAGCGCGCTGTGACCAGGATAGAGAAAACCGTCGAGCAACTCGAAGGGCAGCCCGTGGCGCTGCACTAGCGTGTCCATCGCCGGCGCGATGGCCTCGGTGAAGACGGCCACCAGGTGCAGCGCGGCCGTGCCGTGGGCCTTGGCCTGGATGTCCTTGGCGAAGCGCTCGGCACTGTCGTCGTGCACGCCCGCCGCTTGCTGCACGCGCGTGCCCGCGGCCGGAATGAAACCGGAGGACAGCGCCGTGCTGCCCTGCGGCCGTGCATCGCGTTCCAGCAGCACACACTCCATGCCGGCGTCGCGCAGCGCGATCGCAGCCGTCAGTCCGCAGGCGCCGGCACCGACGATGGCGACCGGCAGCTCGGGGGTGCCCGGCGGCATAGCCGCCGCGCGGACGACCGTCGGGTTCATGCCGACGCGGCGCCGAGCCGCCTCAAGCCGCGTTGACCCCCTCGGGGGGCCGGCGCGGAACGCGCCGTGGGGGCCGTCATGTCGGCCGATGCAGGTACTCACCGCGCGGCTTGCCGATCACTTCACCGTTCTCGTAGACGCGCATACCGCGCAGGAAGGTGGCATCGACGCGGGCCGACATCTCCAACCCTTCAAAGGGCGTGTAGCCCTGCGTCGAAGGCGAATCCTTGGCGGCAATGACCCAGCTGCGCGCCGGGTCGACCAGCGCGATGTCGGCGTCGAAGCCAACGGCCAAGTCGCCCTTGCGGTTCAGGCCGAAGCGCTGCGCCGGGTTCCAGGCGGTGACGCGAGCCATGTGGTTGTAGCTCATGCCGCGTTTCGTGCCTTCGCTCACCAGCGCCGGCAGCAGGTACTCGGTGCCGCCGAAGCCGCTCTTGGCCATCCAGATATTGCCGAAGTAGCGCTTGGGAATCTTGATCTCGTGGCGGCAGCAGGCATGGTCGGAACAGACCCAGTCCAGTTCGCCGGCCAGCAGCGCCTGCCAAAGGTATTCGACATCCTCCCGAGGGCGGATCGGCGGGTTGACCTTGGCCAACTCGGCCGCCTTGCTGGTAATGTCGAGCATCAGGTGGCCGATGGTCACCTCGCGCCGGAAGTCGATGTGCGGGAAGGTCTCGGCCATCATCAGCGCCGCCTGTACCGCCTTCTTCGAACTCAGGTGCAGCAGGTTGATGTTGGGCAGCGCGGTCTCGTGGGCCAAGTAGGAGGCAATGAACACCGCCAGCCCTTCGGAATGCTGCGGCCGCGACGCGCTGTAGGCCGCCAGGCCGCTGAGCGACTTGTCCTTCTCCACCCGCTTGGTGTAGGCGGTCATGATCTCGGCCGTCTCGCAGTGCAGCGACAGCGAGATCTGCGCTGCCTTGGCCGGCAGCAGCTCGCGCGCCTTCTGCACGCCGCGCATGATGAACTCGAAGTGCGCGTAGTCGTAGCGCTCGTCCTTGCCGATCATCAGGAACTCGCGCTGCGCATCCGACGCGCCGTGCAGCCCGTGCGAGCCGTAGAACATGAAAATCTTGAAGCTGGCCACGCCGTGGCGGCTGATTAGCTCGGGGATCTCGTCGATGTGCGTGGCATCCATCGGCGCCAGGTGGAATCCGTAGTCCACATGGAAGCGGCCCTTGCTGAGCTTGAGCACCTCGGGGAAGAACTTGCGGTACCGTCCGCCCTTGTTGAGGTAGTACTGGCCCGTGCGGAAGTAGTTCAGGCTGGAGGTGACGCCACCCATCGCCGCGGCCTTGCTCTCGCT
>DASQFA010000220.1:0-3697 GCA_035633375.1 Rubrivivax sp. | reverse complement strand
ATCAGCGGCACCAGGCTGACCGGCATGGACCACCCGCCGCCCGTGATGCGGTTCAGCGTGTGGATGGCGACGAAGGAGCCCAGGCCCGAGTACACCGCGTGCCCGAAGCTGAGCATGCCGCCCTGGCCGAGCAGCATGTTGAAGGCCAGGCAAGAGATGATGGCAATGCCCATCTGCGACAGCATGGTCAGCGACAGGCTGCTGGTAAACAGCAGCGGCGCCACCAGCATCACGGCGGCATAGCCGCCCCAGGTGAGCCAGCGGCCGCAGTTGAAGGAGGCGGCCGCCATCAACCCTCGCGCGTGCCGAACAGGCCCTTGGGCCTGAAGATCAAGATCAACACCAGCAGCAGGTAGGGCAGGATGGCGGCGATCTGGCTGACCTTCACGCTCCACAGGTCAAACGCGAAGGTGTCAGTCGTGACGCGCATGCCCAGCAGTGCCAGGCCGTCGGCGAGCGAATGGTCCGAGCCGACCGCGAAACTCTCGATCACACCCAGGCCCACCGAGGCCACGAAAGCACCAGCCAGCGAGCCCATGCCGCCGATGACGATGACCGCAAACACCACCGCACCGACCGACAGCGCCATCGACGGCTCGGTGACACGCATGGCGCCGCCAATGACGCCGGCCACCGCCGCCAGCGCGGTGCCGCCGCCGAACACGCCCATGAACACGCGGGGCACGTCATGGCCCAGCGCCTCGACGGCTTCGGGGTGGGTCAGTGCCGCCTGGATGACCAGGCCGATGCGCGTGCGCGTCAGCAGCAGCCACACGCCAATCAGCATCAGCACCGCCAGGCCCATGCCGAACGAACGAAACGCTGGAAAGGTGGTGCACACCACACCGCCACCGCCGCAGCCCGGTGGCTTCTCGCCCCAGGCGAAGGACAGCGAGCCGGGGCTGTCGATGATGGTGAACAGCGCCCCGGACAGCGATTGCGGCGGCACGAAATTCACCGCCTGCCGCCCCCACACCAACTGCACCAGTTCCAGAATGATGTAGCTCAGGCCAAAGGTGATCAAGAGTTCGGGCACATGGCCGAACTTGTGCACCCGGCGCAGCGCATGGCGCTCGAACAGCGCGCCCAGCACGCCCACTAGCGGCGGCGCCAGCAACAGCCCCCACCAGAAACCGATCAGCTGTGTGATCGAATAGGCCACGTAGGCGCCCAGCATGTAGAAGCTGGCGTGCGCGAAGTTCAGCACGCCCATCATGCTGAAGATCAGCGTCAGGCCCGAGGCCAGCAGGAACAGCAACAGGCCGACCGACAGGCCGTTGAGCAACGAGATCAGGAAGAAGGACGCATCCATCGGCGGCTTTGCAGTCAGGTCAGAGCGGCCGCACTCAAGCAGCCGCGCCGTGCACGGCGGTCAATGGCGCAACGGGCGTCGACTCATGCCGCCCGACATCAGGGGCGCTTCATCTGGCAAGAGGTCGGCGTGCTGGCCACATAGGCCGGGATTGCCTTCACTTCCTGGAAGTTGAAGCCGGTGTTCTCGACGCTGTAGGGGTTCTTGGCATCGGCCTTGCGCCACTCGCTGATGAACAGCGCCTGCTGCAGCTGGTGGTCGGACTTGCGCATCTCCACATCGCCCTGGAAACCGGTGAAGCGCAGCCCGGACATGGCCGCGGCCACCTTCACCGGATCGGTGCTCTTGGCCTTGGCCATGGCCGCCGTCAGCATGGCCATGCCGTTGTAGGTGGCGCCGGTGTACCAGTCGTCGTTGAAGCGCTTCTTGAAGTCGGTCTGGATCTGCTGATACACACCGGGAACGCTGTTGTGCGAATAGGCCACCATGCGCACGTTGCCGCCCACGCCGGTGGCCAGCGCTGTGGGCGTGCCGCTGACGACCGCGTAGTAGGTGTAGAGGTTGGCATTCAGCCCGGCTTCGTTGGCAGCCTTCACCAGCAGCGTCAGGTCCGCGCCCCAGTTGCCGGTGACCACGCTGTCGGCGCCACTGGCCTTGATCTTGGCCACGAAGGGCGCGAAGTCCTTGACCTGGCCGATCGGGTGCAGGTCGTCGCCCACTACCTGCACGTCGGGCCGCTTGGCAGCGATGCCTTCCTTGAAGTACTTCGACACCTGCTGGCCGTGCGAATAGTTCTGGCCGATGATGTAGACCTTCTTGATGTTGCTCTGGTCCTTCATGAAGCTGGTCAGGGCTTCCATCTTCATCGTCGTGTCGGCATCGAGGCGGAAGTGCCAGTAGCTGCACTTCTCGTTGGTCAGCGCCGGGTCGACGGCGGCGTAGTTCAGATACACCACTTCCTTGCCGGGATTGCGATCGTTGTGCTTCTGCACTGCGTCGAGAATGGCAGCCGCCGCGCCCGAGCCGTTGCCCTGCGTGACGTAACGGATGCCCTGGTCGATGGCCGCCTTCAGCGTGTTCAGGCTTTCCTGCGGCGAGCCCTTATTGTCGAAGGACACGATCTCGAACTGCACACCGCCCGGGTTCTTCTTGTTGAAGAACTCGGCCATGTACTGCCAGCTCTTGAGCTGGTTCTGGCCGACATTGGCGAAGGGCCCGGACAGCGGGTCCATGAAGGCGATCTTCACGGTCTGGGCCTGGGCAGACATGGCGCACACCGCAATCGCCGCCGCAAACGACACGGCACGCAGGTTCTTCAGAGCATTCATGGCATTCCTCGCAGTCGCGATGTAGACGCCTGAAACGATAGCGCATCGTGCCAAGCCCTTCGTTCAGGGACTACCCGATGGCGGCGTCACCGGCGCGACACCCGGCTGTCACGGACAGGCATTGCCGCCACGGCAGGTTGCGGCATACCTTGGGTTCATGTGCAGTCGCACAAGCCGTGCTGCCTTCGCGCGGCCGTGCATCGCTTCGGTTCTTGTCCTGCACCTTTCGCCCCAGGCCACTGTCGGTGTCGACGCAGCCATCGGCAACTGAACACCTGGGGCTGATGCACAGGCCTTGTTGCCCATTTCAAGAACGCGGCGAGCAAGTCGTGCACGTGCCGCCGTGTCTCGCGCCGCGTCGATACCGCGCCGGCCCGGCATGGGCACTTCCTACAATGCCTGCATGAGTGCCTTGCCTGTGACACAGCCCGCGCCACGCCGCGCCATCCGCGAGCTGCCGGACGAGCTGGTCAGCCAGATCGCCGCCGGAGAGGTGGTGGAGCGCCCGGCCTCTGTCGTGCGCGAGCTGGTCGACAACGCGCTCGATGCCGGCGCCACGCAGATCAACGTGCGCCTTTCGGCCGGCGGGGTGCGCGGCATCGTCGTCGAGGACGACGGCATCGGCATCCCGGCGCACGAGTTGCCGCTGGCGCTGAAGCGCCACGCCACCAGCAAGATCGGCTCGCTGCTCGATCTGGAACAGGTGGCGACGATGGGCTTTCGCGGCGAGGCGCTGGCCGCGGTGGCCTCGGTGTCGGAGCTGTCGATCACCAGCCGCAGCGCCGATGCGCCGCATGCCACAAGGCTGGACGCACGCAGCGGCGAACTCGCGCCCGCCGCGCGCAGCACCGGCACCACGGTCGAGGTGCGCGAGCTGTTCTTCAGCACGCCGGCGCGGCGCAAGTTCCTCAAGACTGATGCCACCGAAGCCGCGCATGGCCTCGAGGCGGTGCGCCGCCATGCACTGGCACGGCCCGACGTGGGCTTTGCCGTGTGGCACGAGCACAAGCTGGTGGCCCAGTGGCGCGCCGCCAGCGCCGAACAGCGACTGCGCGAC
>DASQFA010000219.1:0-4990 GCA_035633375.1 Rubrivivax sp. | reverse complement strand
GTCGAGCTGGAACAGCAGTTGGCCGGCCTTGACGAGTTCGCCTTCCCGGTAGGCAATGCGGTCGAGGAAGCCGGACACGCGGCCGACGATTTCGACCTGCTGCGAACTCTCGGTCTGGGCGACGAAGCTCGGCGTGAAGGGAATGTCCTGCGGCTGGACGGTGACCACCGTCACCTGCGGCGGCGGGCGCTGCGCGGGGGCGGCGGCCTCCTTCTCGCAGGCGACGAGTGCGAGCGCGGCGGCGACGATCACGACGGCCCGCGCGAGAGTTCTGCTGTGCATCCGTGGTCTCCGTTCGGCGGCCTCTCTGGGGCGCGCGGCAGCGCGCCGCGGCGACCGCCGGCAAGGGCAGCGCCATCGCGGCGATTATGCAGTCCGCGATGCGCCGGCCTTGGGGCGCCTGCGCCGCTCTCGCCTAAACTGGGTCATGAAAGAAGCGCGCTACGCATGGGTCGTCGTCTGGGCGGTTTTCGTCTGCCTGGCGGTGATCTTCGGCGTCTCGTATTCCTTCGCCGCCTTCTTCGCCTCGTTCGCGCACGAGTTTGCCGTCCAGCGCGCCGACGTGTCGCTGGTGTTCGGCCTCTCGGGCCTCTTGTACTTCGTGCTCGGCGCCGGCGGCGGCATGCTGGCCGACCGCTTCGGCCCGCGCGTGGTTACCTCCATGGGGGTGCTGCTGATTGCCGCCGGGCTGTTCATGTGCAGCTTCGCGGCTTCGATGAGCATGGTTTATGCCGCCTACGGCGTGGGTGTCGGCCTGGGCATCGCGTTGGTCTACACGCCGGCGATCGCCTGTGTGCAACCCTGGTTCGGGCAGCGCCGCGGGCTGGCGGCCGGCCTGGCCAGCGCCGGCATCGGCGCCGGCACGGTGGTGGTACCGCTGATTGCCACCAGCGCCATCGGCGCGCTCGAATGGCGCGGTGCGCTGCGCGCCATGGCCTTGGGTGTGCTCGTGCTGGGCCTTTGTGCCACTGCGCTGCTGCGCCGCGCACCGCTTTCCGGGGCAGCCCGGTCCGGTGGCATAACCGGCCTGAGCCTGGCCGAAGCCTTGCGTGACCGGCGATTCTGGTGGCTTTACCTCAGCGTCGTGCTGGCATCGCCGAGCATGTTCATCCCCTTTGCGCATGTGTCGGCCTCGGCGCGCGACATGGGCATCGGCGATGCGCGAGCGGTGGGCCTGGTGGGCTTGATCGGCATCGGCAGCCTGGTCGGCCGCTTCGTCATCGGCGCACTGGCCGACCGCATCGGACGCACCTTGACTCTGCTGCTGATGCAAGCCTCGGCCGGCCTTGCCTACCTGGCCTGGTTTGCCGCAGGCGGCTACCCGGCGCTGGTCGTCTTCGCGCTGTGGTTCGGCTTGAGCTACGGCGGCATCGTTTCCTTGCTGCCGGCGATCTGCATGGACCTGTTCGGCGCACGCGCCGTGGCCGGCATCATCGGCACCTTGTACAGCGGCGCCGCCTTGGGCAACCTGCTCGGCCCCGTGCTGGCCGGCGCAGCGTTCGACACGACGGGCAGTTATGTGCCGGTGATGTGGGCCTGCATCGGCCTGTCCGCCCTGGCCGCGGTGGCTTCGGCTCGGCTGCTGACATCGCGCAGGCCCGCCTTTTGACGGGCTGCCGCGCGATCCGATGTGCAGGAGCTGCGGACGGCCTTGCCGCCCCGCGTGCAGCGCGGCCGTCAGAAGCTGTAGCTGAGCGCGAGAACGCCTGAAACCGGCGTGTCCTCTTTCACGATGGGGCTGCGGGTGACGGCAGGTTGCAACGAGCGCACTGTCACTACGGCCGTCAAGCTCCATTCGGGGTTGATGGAATAGGTCAACGAGGCCGTGCCGCGCACGTCGCGCCAGCCAGCGCCGGGCGAGTACACCGCGTAGCCACTGGTGCTGGACTGTGCCGGCGTGACACCATAGAAAGCCCGCATGTACTTGCTGTTCACATAGGTCGCGGCCAAGCCGAGCGCGCCACGCCACTGCGGCGCCAGCTGCGACGACCAGCCTATGCCCACGTCGGTCTGCGAACCATCGCGGTCATTTCCGGCGCCGTAGCGGAACGAGCTGGTCAGGAACCATTGGTTGTTGATGAAGTAGTTGAAGAAGCCGCCCACCTCGGGCCGCATGTCGATGTCGCCCATGCCGGCCAGGGCCGCGGCATCGTCAGCGTCGCGGCCCAGGTCGACGGTGACGCGCAGGCCGTACTGCATGTCGGGCGGCGAGCCGAACTTGTAGCCCACGCCGTTGCCGGTGCCGGCGAACCAGCCGTTCTTCCACTGGTAGGTCAGCGCCGGCAGCACCAGCGTCTTGCGCTCGTCCGAGCCCAGGTACTCATGACCGGCGATCACCGCCAGCCCGGCCAGCCCCTGGCCGTCACCCGCAGGCACGGCGAACAGCCGCACCGCGTCGAAAGCTTGGGCCTGCGCGGCACTGCCGGCGCAGGTCAAGGCTAGTGCGAGCAAGGTGCGGCGCAGATGAAGCTGTGTCATGGGCATGGGTCGGGTTCGCGACAGGCGCCGCCTTGGCGCCGCTGAGCACGCGGCGGCGCGGATGCTACTTGGCAAACAGTTGCCCGGGGTCGGCAAAGGCCTTGAACTCCAGCGCATTGCCGCAGGGGTCCAGCAAGAACATCGTCGCCTGTTCGCCGACCTGGCCCTTGAAGCGCACATGCGGCTCGATCACGAAGCATGTGCCCGCCGCCTGCAGCCGCGCCGCCAGCGCCTGCCATTCGGCCATCGACAGAACCAGGCCGAAGTGCCGCACCGGCACGTCGTCGCCATCCACCAGGCCGGTCTGGCGGTGCCCGGCTTCGTCGGGCGCCAGGTGGGCCACGATCTGGTGGCCATGGAAGTCGAAGTCCACCCAGCCGTCGGACGAGCGGCCCTCGGGGCAGCCCAGCAGGCCGCCGTAGAAATCACGCGCCTTGGCCAGCGATGTCACCGGAAAGGCCAGGTGGAAGGGGTGCGGAACGCTCATGCTGCAGGCCCGAGAGTGCGTGGTGCCGCCATTGTGGCGCGGCGCTCAGGCAGCGCGCGACGCCGGGCGTGTGGCCAGCCAGATGGCCGGCAGGATCAGCGCCGCACCCACCGCGTGATAGGCCCTGGGCGCCTCGCCCAGCAGCACCCAGGCGGTAAGCGCCGCATACACCGGCGACAGGTACATCACCAGCGACGAGCGCGCCACCCCCAGCTCGCGCAGCATGTAGGCATAGGCCTGGTAGGAAAAGAAGCCAGGCAGCAAACCCGCCAGCACGATCAGCCACAGCGCCTTGGCGCTGAACGCCGGCCCGGGCAGGAACAACGCCTCCAGCGCCGTGAAGGGCAGCAACACCAGCAGGCCGCCGCAGGTGATGGCCGCCAGCCGCGGCGTCGGCCCCAGCGCCGACGGCCAGCGCTGCAGCAGCACGGTATAGGCCACCCAGGATGCGGCGGCGGCCAGGATCCAGACGTCGCCCACCGTGAAGCGCACCTCAAGCAGATTGCCCAGCTCGCCCCTGGCCACGACATACAGCACGCCGCACAGCGCCAGCGCCATGCCCGCACGCTGCCAGGCCGAGATGCGCTCGTGCAGCAGCTTGGTGCCGGCCAGCGCAATGGCCACCGGCGTGGCGGCGTAGATCAGGCCGATGTTGGTGGCGCTGGTGGTATGCGCGCCTTGGTAGACGAAGGCGCCGCAGACCCACATGCCCAGCGCACCCAGCGCCAGCATCTGCTTCCACTCGTGCCGCCACTGCGCGAAGCCTGCGACCAGCGCGCCGCCGGCAAATGGCAGCAGCAGCGCCAGGGCCAGCGTCCAGCGGCCCAGCGCCAACAGATGCGGCGCGATCACGCCCTCGGAGGCGCGCGCGATGATGTAGTTGGACGACCATAGCGCCGGGGTGATCCAGAGCAGCAACCGGGCAATGGCCTGTCGACGATGCGGGTTCAATGTCAGCTTCCGGCATAAGGGCTCGGCGCAGGGTGCGTCGGCGCGCATGGTAGAAGCAATCCCGCCGAGCCGGCCCAACCCATGCGCAGGGCCGGGCAGGGGCCCGCTGCCCGCAGCGAATCACGCGCGCCGCGATGGCGACGCTGCGGCAACCGCACATTCGACGAGAGGTGAGCCTTGAAGCTGAAGATGGCCCCGAATTCGCTGTTCGCGATCCTGCTGCGCTCGCCTTGGTGGATCAGCCTGGGCGTTGCCGCCGGCGTGGGGCTGGTGGCGCGCCTGCTGCTGCCCGACAAGTATGCGGTGGCCGGCATGCTGTGCAGCTTCCCATTCCTGGTGATTGCCGCCATGGCGGCCTGGAAGCAGGCGCGCGCGCCGAGTGCCGCGCAAACCGGGGCGACGCTGCAGCGCTTGAACAGCATGAGTTCGCGCGAGGTGGCCGCAGCGATCGAGGCCGCGTTTCGCAGCCAGGGGCACCAGGTACAGAAGCTGAATGCGCCCGGGGCCGACCTGGCGCTGAGCAAGGACGGGCGTCGCACCTTGGTGAGCTGGCGGCGCTGGAAAGCCGCCAGCACCGGCATCGAGCCGATGCGCGAACTGCACGCCGCACAACAGCGCCAGGAGGCCGGCGCCAGCCTGTACATCGCCGGTGGCGAGATCAGCGACAAGGCCAGGAGCTTTGCCAAGGAACAAGGCATCCGCCTAATGGACGTGGCCGAGCTGGCACAACTGCTTCATCGCACCGGCGCTCTGCCAAGAGCCTGAGACCGGCCCCTGCCTGGGCTGCCATCATGCGCCGCCCTCGCGAGCGTGCCGGTGCCCAAGCGGCGGCCTGCGGCATGGCTTGGCCGCGCCGGTGCGTAGGGCCACATGGCGCATGCACGGTTCAACGCCGCACGGGGCGGCGTTGAACACTGCACTAGACTGGCCCACCCGCCAGCGCAACCCACCGGAGACTGCCATGGGCGCACCCGAAGCCTTCACCGCCACCACCGAAGTCGGCCACTTCATCGACGGCCGCGCCGTGCCCAGCCGCAGCGGCCGGCGCCAGGCCGTGTTCAACCCGAGCACCGG
>DASQFA010000218.1:0-2195 GCA_035633375.1 Rubrivivax sp. | reverse complement strand
CGATTTTACGCGCCTGCGTCAGGTGCCTTGCATAGCGGATAGCGCGCCGGCACCGCGGGCGTGGCGGTGGCCGCCACCGCGGCGATGCGTTGCACGAAACGCGCCGGCGCATCCAGGAAGCCGTCCTCGTAGGCCACGATGTGCAGGCCGCGCGCTGCCTCGAGCAGCTCGCCATGGCGCAGCAGGAAATCGGCGCGCGAAGGCTTGCCCACGCTCTGGTTGCCGTCGGCAAAGGTTTCGTAGATGAGCACGCCGTTGTCGGCCAATGCACCCCGCAGCGCGGGCCACAACGCGCGCCACAGGTAGTGGGTCACCACCACGGCATCGAAGCGCTCGCCCGGCAGCGGCCAGGGGCCGCCCTCCAGGTCAGCCACGTGCACTTGCGCGATGCCCTGCAGCGCCTCTATGGCGGCTGCGTCGCGGTCGACGCCGGTGACGCGGAAGCCCTGTTGCGCCAGCCAGCGCACATGCCGGCCACTGCCGCAGGCCACGTCGAGCACGCTGCCGCCAGGGCGGATCAGCGCGGCCCAGCGGCACACCCAGGGCGAAGGCGGTGATATCTGCGGGTGCATCAGAAGCAAGCCCGTACGCGCATGGCCAGTCCCCCCGTCACCCCCGCCGCGCCGCACAGCAGCACCTGTATCATCGACCGACGCGCCGGCGGCTTGGTGGAATGCGGGCTCATGGGGCGAATCTAGCTGAAATCGGCAGCCGGCAGCGCAGGCCCGCGACGGCCATGAGGCCGAGGTGATCGATCGACAGCCCGGCGCTGCGCTCGAGACGAGCTTCGGCAACGCTGGGAAACCTGGTGTACAGGCGCAAGCCCGAGATCGACATCGAGGGCCTGACGATGGCGCGCCACGCCTAAACCAAGCGCGCCAACCGCGGGTCGAGCGCGAACGGCTCCTTGTCCCGCAGGGCGAACAGCCCCGTGGCGTTGCGCACGTCGATCAGCAGGTTCCACGAGCGGGTACTGACGACGCTTGGCACGACCACCAGTGCGTGACGGTCCAGCAAGTCGTCGCCGAACTTCTGCTGGTGGATGCTGACCGTGCCTGGGTGAAGCCAACTCGGGTTGGGAATGTCCGAGCGTTGCACGATGTGCACGCTAGCCGGCTCGACGCTCAGCTCGAGCAGCGTGTGCGCAACCGTGTCCAGCACTTCGAAGCCCTTGTGCACGGCCACCTCGAGGATGGTCGTTGCCGGGTCGATCGAGGTGTAGAGCACGCGCCGCCCGGCCAATGACCACCGCCCGCCAACCAGGAACGCACCCTCGGCGGCGTCCCACGTGGGCAGGTGCTTGTCGCGCTCCAGTCGCCACGCCACCAGCCCGCTGCCGCCAAGCGCCGCGGGCAAAGGCGTCACGCGTAGACCCCGTAGTCCATGCGTGTGAGCAGCGTCCTGACCAGATCGGTTCCTTCCGAGCTTTGCAGCAGATCGATCGGTATGCGTTGGTCCAGACCCATGGCCGGGGCCGACAGCCAACGCTCGGCGGCGGCCTGCGAGCCCAGAACGTCGATCGCCTGCTCGGCTACCGAAGCCAGGCGCAGTGCACGGTCGCTGGCGTTTGCGTCGAGCAGCTTGCCTGCCGCCTTGCCGCGCTGCAGCGTGCGCTCGCTGATGCCCACCGCCCTGAGCACGGCGTTGCGGTCGATGAAGTGGAACGACGCCATCAACTCACGTGCCGCGACCACGGGCAGCCCCTTGGTCACCAGGTCATGCGCCTGCAACGGGCTCAGGTTCGCCGTGAACTGGAACTTGCTGTTGCCGAACACGTTGCCACGCGGTCGGCGCTTCGACGCCGGCTGCGCGCTGGCGCCGCCCGCCAGCGGCTTTGCCTTCACCAGGGGCGTGGCACGCGTGATCGCCCTGTTCTTGGGCTTGAGGGGGTCAATTCTGGCGGTCATGTGGGCAGCCTCCGGTGCGACATTTGGCGCTCAATAATACGACACGTGTCCACGATTGGTGAACGTGTCTTGTCCATCAAGCCATGTGTTTCACAGGTTTATGTGAAAATTCGAGCTCACGTCAACGTGGAGTTTCAAATGCCTAATGTCACCATTCACCTCGACGAAGAAACGCACCGCTTGGCCAAGATCCATGCCGCGCAGACCGGATCGAGCCTGAGCAAATCCTTTCGTGATCACATCCGTTCCGTCATGAAGCACGGCCTGCCGGCAGGCGAGTTGAGCGTG
>DASQFA010000217.1:0-5071 GCA_035633375.1 Rubrivivax sp. | reverse complement strand
CGCGCCACCGAGAACCAGCTCGTCGCCTTCGCGCGCAAGTACTTCCTGAAATACGATCGCATGTCGGGCACGCCCACGCCCAGCTGAGGCATCGCCGGGTCGACGCGCCGGCGCTGCGACCGGGTTGGGTGGAGTTATGCTGCGCCGCGAATGACGGCGCGTGAGCGCGACACGAATGACGTCGCGCGAGCGTGTGACGCATCGCCGCCCACCGCATGACCCAGGGGACCGCATGGCCACGAGCTCACCCGCGAAGCGCCGCGCCAAGGCCATTGCAGATGCCGCACCGCCGCAGCAGCACAGGCATGCACTGCGACGCAATGCGGTGGATGCCGCTTACCTGCAAAAGCCCGCACACCTGCGCACTCGGCAGGAGCGGCTGGACGCTGGCAAGGCGCTGCGCGTGGGTTGCCCGCGCGAGAGTCAGGCCGGCTTCCGGCCTGCGGCCGACCGGCCCGATCCGATCGATCTGCTGGTGCAGTCCAGCGCCGGGCGCATCGAGCAGTTGGTGCCCATCCGCTACGGCCGCATGCTGGCCTCGCCCTTCGCGTTCTACCGTGGTGCCGCGCTCATCATGGCCTCGGACCTGTCGCGCACGCCGTGCACCGGGCTGGGCGTGCAGGCCTGCGGCGACGCGCACCTGGCCAACTTCGGCGCCTTTGCCACGCCCGAGCGGCGCATCGTCTTCGACATCAACGACTTCGACGAAACCTACCCGGCGCCGTGGGAATGGGACCTGAAGCGCCTGGCTGCCAGTTTCGTCATCGCCAGCCAGCACAACGGCCACAAGCCGGCCGATTGCCGCGCCGCGGCGGCGGCGGTGGTCGGCCACTACCGCGACAAGCTGCGCGAGCTGGAAGAGATGCCCACGCTGGCGGCCTGGTACTCGTACCTCGACTACGAGAAGCTGATCGAGATGAGCGAAGACGAGGAGCTGAAGCGCCGCCGCCGCAAGGTGCTCGACAAGGCCCTGCAGCGCGACGCGGCGGCCGAGTTCGTCAACCTGGCGCACATCGACGGCGGGCGCCCGCGCATCAAGGACACGCCGCCGCTGATCTACCACTCCGACGAGCAGAAGGATCCGGGTTTCGCTGAACGCACGCGCCAAAACATCGCGCGCTACCGCGAATCGCTACCGCGCGAGCGCCATGTGCTGTTCGATCGCTATGAACTGGCCGACGTGGCCATCAAGGTGGTAGGCGTGGGCAGCGTCGGCACCTTGTGCGCCGTGGCGCTGTTCTTCGCCGCCGAGGACGACCCGCTGTTCCTGCAGGTGAAGCAGGCGCGTGAATCGGTGTTGGCGCCCTATGTCGACACCGCCGGCTTTGCGTCCGACGGCGAGCGCGTGGTCTTCGGCCAGCGGCTCATGCAGGCGGCGTCCGACGTCTTTCTCGGCCACATGGTCAGCCCGCAGGGCCATCACCTTTACGTGCGCCAGCTGCGCGATGTGAAGGTCAAGCCGATGATCGAGATCTTCACGCCGCAGAACATGCTGGGTTTTGCGCGCAACACCGCCTGGGCACTGGCGCGCGCGCACGCACGCTCGGGCGATGCGGCGGTGATCGCCGGCTACATCGGCAAGGGCGATGTGCTGGCCGAAGCCATCGCCGAATTTGCGGTCGACTACGCCGCGCAGAACGAGCGCGACCATGCCGCGCTGCGGGCAGCTGTGCGCGCCGGGCGCATCGACGCCGAGACCGAGCCGGCCTGAAAGACGGGCCGGGTGCAGCGACAAGGTCGCGTGCCGCGGCATGGCCGCGCCGCGGCGCTGCGGGTTGACAATGCGTGCCGCAAGTCCTGCGCGTTGACGGGACGGGAAGCAAAACGATGGGTTCGCAAGCCACGCCGTCACCGAACGGAATGCCGGTTTCCTTCAACCGCCTGGGGCCCTTCTACCGGCTGCAGCGACGGCTGGGGCTATTGACCGACACCGACCTGATGGCCGGCCGGCGCGCGCTGCTGTTCGTGGCGCTGGCCTGGCTGCCGGCGGTGCTGCTGGCGCTGTCGCAGGGCCTGGCCCTGAACGACCAGCACGAACGTGCGCTGCTGCTCGACTACAACGTCTATGCCATTGCTTTGGCCATCACTGCCTTCGTGCTGATGGAGCAGGCCTCGGACAAGCGCATGGCCTGGCTCGTCAGCCAGTTTGTGGCGCAGGGCATCGTGCGCGATTCGGCCCGAGAAGGCTTTGCGCGTGCGCGCCAGAACGTGGAGCGGCGCACCGGCTGGCCCTGGATGGAAGCGCTGATCCTCGTCGCCGCCTACCTGATGGCCTGGGTCTGGTTGCAGTACGGCGCGGCGCTCATCGAAAGCGGCACCTGGTTCGCGCGCATGGTGGATGGCGCGGTGCGCCCCACCTGGGCCGGCTGGTGGGCGGTGGGGGTGTCGCTGCCCTTGTTCTGGTTCCTGCTGGGCCGCTGGGTCTGGCGTTTCGTCACCTGGGGCCTGATGCTGCGCGACATCGCGCGCTGCGACCTGCGCCTGGTGGCCACCCATGCCGACCGCTGCGGCGGCATCGCCTTCATCGGCGAGTAACCCAAGACCTACATGATGTTCGTGTTTGCGATCAGCAGCGTGGTCGCGGCCGGCGTGCTGAAGAACGTGGTCTATGCCGGGGCCAGCCTGATGAGCTTCAAGTTCGCCCTCTTCGGCATGGTGCTATTCCTGTGCCTGGCCTTCGTCGTGCCGCTGCTGGCCTTTGCGCCGGTGCTCAAGGCGCTGAAGCGCCAGGGCCTCAGCCGCTACGGCGCGCTGCTCAGCCAGCACAACCTGGCCTTCGAGGAGAAGTGGATCGATGGCGCCGCCGGCGCAGCGGGCGAGTCGTTATTGGGATCGCCGGATGTGTCGTCGCTGGCCGACCTGTCGGCCAGCTACCAACTGGTCAGCGCGATGCAGACCGTGCCGGTGACCAAGGAAAGCATCTTGCCGCTGGTGGTGGCGGCGCTTGTGCCACTGGCAGCAGTGGCCGTGACGCAGGCACCGCTGAAGCAGGTCCTGGGTGAGCTGAAGGGCCTGCTGCTCCTGTGATGCGGACTTGCCTTCAACTGGAAACGATTCACGGGCGCCTTACGGCGCAAAGCGGCCGCTCAAGTCTTGACGAAGTAGTGCCACTCCGGGCCAGGAGCCGCCATCCATGAACCTATTTTCCTCAGTCGGGCGATGACGATCTGGCGCAAACGTAGACTTGGCGCGGGTTTGGCATCGACACAAGGAGGCACCCGATGGGTGAGGGCGAAGTGGCGCCGGTCAAGGCGCTGAATGCGGTTGCTGCGGCCTGCCATGAGAGTATCGAGACGAGCGTCGAATCGGCGCAACAAGCCATGCGGGTACGAACACCTGGGGGCGTGTTCGAGGTGCGATGGGACGAGCGGGGCAGTGCGACGGCGCTGGGCCAGCTGGCCTTCTTCGCCGAGTATCTGCAAGACACAGGCTTGTTCGAGCGATGGCTCGAGAGTTGCCCGTTGAGCTACACGAGTCCGAATGCGCCTGAGCTTGTCGACGTGCTGGGCACGTGGATGCTGTCGATCCTGGACGGGCATTGGCGCTACGCCCATGTGGGCGTACTGCGCGGCGACGGCGTGGCCCCCAGCATCCTGGGGATGAACAAGATCATTGGCGACGACAGCTTGCGCCGTGCTCTGGCTGCGATCGCGCCGGCCCCCGATGCCAAGCACACCGAGCTGCAGCGTGCGGCGCAACAAGCGCAGCTTGCGCGTGCGGTGCAGTGGATGCAGGACCAGCTCAGGCACAGCATTGCGCAGGCTACCGCGACGCCGTGGATTTTGGATTGCGACACGACGATCAAACCGCTGTACGGCAAGCAAGCGGGTGCCGTGGTCAGCTACAACCCGCACAAGCCTGGGCGGCCCAGCCATGCCATCCACACCTACTGGATCGGCAATCTGCGGCTTGTCCTGGATGCACAGCTCGAGCCCGGCAACCAGCACAGTCCGGCGCATTCGCGCCCCGGGCTGATGGCGCTGCTCGAGGGCCTGCCCGCGCAAGAACGTCCCAAGCTGGTCCGAGGCGACTGTGCCTTTGGCAGCGAAGGCGAGATGAGCGCGCTGGAGGCCATCGAGCAGCCCTACCTGTTCAAGCTGCGTCAAACCGCGGGGGTCAAGAAGCTCGTGCAGCGCCAATGGCAACGCCGCGATTGGTGTCCTGTGGGACAGGGCTGGGACGCCTGCGAAGACGCGCTGCAGCTCACGGGCTGGACTCAGCGCAGACGCGTCATCGTGATGCGCCGCGTGCGCAGGACCGACCTGGTGGTCGAGGTCAAGCGCGCCGGGCGGCCCAAGCGCAAGGATCCCGCGCAAGTCGAGCTGCACTTCATCGACGAGAACGCGCCGGCCAAGAGCTGGGAGTACGCGGTCTTGGTGTGCAACACGCACTACGCGCTGGAGAACATCGGCCAGCTGTACCGCGACCGCGCCGATTGCGAGAACGGCTTCGATGAGATCAAGAACCAGTGGGGCTGGGGCGGCCACACCACGCACGACATCGAGCGCTGCGCGCTGAGTGCGCGGGCCGTGGCGCTGGTCTACAACTGGTGGAGCTGGTACGTGCGGCTGGCGCACCCGAAGACCCGGCTGGAGGCCATCACGAGCCGCCCCAAGCTGCTCAGCGCGGTGGGACGCATGACCAGTCATGCCGGCCAGAGGAAGATCCTGTTGACGATTACGCATGAAGCCGCGACCCAGATCAAGGCGCTCGTGAGCCATGTTCGCCATGGCTTGCAGCTGATTCGGGACACTGCACCGCAGTTGACAAAACCCCAGCGCTGGCTCGCCCTCGTACGCTACATCGTCAAGCGAATATTGGCCTACGCACCCAAACCAAACCTCGGATTGGCCGCCTTGGGCGCTGGGTGACTGAGGAAAATAGGATGAATGGCGGCTTTCTTGCGCCTCGTGCAGCAATTTTGGTGGCACCCAAGTTGTCGATCGGCGCATGACTTCGCTGGCCGTCCCTGGCGGCCGTGGGTGTGCTGCTCAGAGAAGCGCTCGACCGCAGTCGTTGTGGTCAGACTCTCTGTACGGTATGATCCAACTTAACGAACTAGACAAAGTGT
>DASQFA010000216.1:0-10471 GCA_035633375.1 Rubrivivax sp. | reverse complement strand
GGCGCGGCGCGCAGTTCGCGCGTTTCCGCGGCCAGCGCCTGCATCTCCTGCAACTGGGCCTCGAGCGTGCCCATCTGCGCCGGGGCGTCGCGCAAGGTACGCCAGGCCGGCTGGATGGCCCATGTCCACAACAGGAACGCGCTCAGTATGGCGATGGCCAGCCAGGTCAGGCCCCGGTCGCGCACGCCCAATGCCTGCCAGCGCGTGCGCAGTGCGGCCAGCTGCGCCAACCAGGGGGCCGGCAGGGCTAGGCGCGAGGTGGCATTCATAGACCCGGCCGCGCCGAGCGCGGGATGTCTTGTCCGGCATGACCAGGCACACTCATTGGCATACCTTCATGCGGTGCACCATGGAATTCGCCCTTCGGACGGCCGGGCGGGCTCATCGAGGTGCCTTCGTGCTGCGCACTGCGGAATTCGCCCTTCGGACGGCCGGGCGGGCTCATGACCGTGCCCCCGGTGCAGCGGTGCGGCTCAGCGTGACGCGACCTTCAGCGCTTTCTACCGACCAGCCCCCGGGCCGCAGGCGGTCGCGGAACAGCGTCACCTGCTGCTCGCTCCAGCCCGGCACAGAAAGCGTCAGACGGCCGGGCTCGAAGCGCAGTGTCTGCACCGGGCCCTGTGCGTCGGGCCAGGCGGATGCGGCGGCGCCGAGCAGGGCCTCGAGATCGTTTTCGCCGGCACGCCCGGCGGCCGCGCGCAGGACTTCGCTCTCGCGGCGCATTTGCAGCGGCGCGTCGAGCACTGCGCGCACATTCGGGAAGGTGCTTCGCAGCAGGCTTTCCTGACTCGCCTTCAGGCTGGAGATGGCTTGCCGCTGATGCCAGGCCCAGGCGTTCAGGCCGACGATCTGCAGCAATGCCAGCGTGGCCACTCCTATGCGCACCGGACGCCAGGCCGGGCTGAGCAGTCGCCGAGCCGCATTGCGCAGTGCAAGCGTGCCGCGCCGTCGTGGTGCCAGATCGAACTGGCGCAGGTTCCACAACGAGCGCGCCGACTGCAGCGCACGTTCGGCCTCGGTCAACACCGTGACACTGGCGCCGAGCCAGCGCTCGGCAGGCGCGGCCACGGCCGGCGTGGCGGTCCATCGCACCGGCGGAGACGCGGTTTGCGGCACCAGCGCGCGCGCCAGCGAGCCGTCGAGGCGCACCAGGCATTGGCCGTTCTCGTCGGCATGGCTGAGCATGACACGGGCGTTGCCGGCGCCTGGCCCGGCGGCTTCGAAAAAGTGGCCCTGTGGGGCGTCGCCAGGCCAACTCGAAGGCAACACGCGCTCGATGCTCAAACCGGCTTTCTCCAGCGCCTCCAACTCGGCGCGCAGCCAGGCCTTGTGCGTCACCGCCACCCATGTGGGTTGTCCCGGCACCGCAGCCGGGTCCAGCGCCAGATGCAGTGCCTCGTCGTCTTCGAGCAGGTTGTCCTCGAGCAGCCCGCCCAGAGCGGCGCGCAGGCGTGCCGCCGGCGCCTTGGGCAAGGTGATGCGCTGCCAGCTGACGTCGCTGTCGGCCAGCACCGCCACCACGCTGTCGGCGCGCGGCAGCAAGGCGGCCTGGGCGCGTCCCTGCGTGGCGACCTGCAGCCCGTCGGCGCTGCGCACGTAGCTGTAGCCTTCGCCGCTCGGGTGGGCTGGAGCATCGGCGCTTTCCGCGGCGCGCGCTGCCAGACGCTTGCGCGGCGGAATCAGGATGACGAGAACGGACATGGGGCGGTTAGGCTAGCGTGTCTGGCGGTTTATATCAAACTCACGGCTATGCAAATCAACGACTTAGGCAGTCTTTCTTCAGCTTGTTCGCAGCATTGAAACAGCCTTGACACAAACCCTTGCAGCTCAGGACGGGCTGGTCGGCATCACGCTCTGGCGTGAGCGCGACAGGGGAATGATCTCGCGGTTGCGGCGCACCACCAGCAAGCGCTCTTCCAGCACCCGCCCTTCCATGCGCAGGCGCCCGGAGATCTCGAAGTACCGCGAGGCTACGCCAAGACGTTTGGGATCGATCGGTTCGCTGCCGGGAATGTGAGTACGTGCTTCTTCAATGGTCTTGAATGGACGGCGACTCTCCAGCCTCTTCGCGCTGCTTGCATCGAGGCCGACAATGACCGCGGCAAGGACTTCGGCCTTGGCGGTGTTGATGTTCAGGGGCGTGGCCTCGGGCAGCAGGTCGACGTAGTCGCGCAGCAAGCCCAGCGTCTTTGCGTCCACGCCGAGCCAGGCCAGTTGCTCGAAGGTGTGCGGCACCAGGCTTGCATTGGCTTGCGCATCGCCGGCCCCGCCGCTGTCCAGCTGCCAGGCCGATTGAAGGCCACTGGCAAGGGTCTGCGCCGTTTCCGGCGCAACCGCCGCTGATTCGCACAGGCGCTTCAAGGTCGCCAGTTCGGCCTCGACGAGCTTGTTGTTCGCATCCACCAGGTTGCGCAGGTTGTAGCGCGATTGCGCGTCGCGCACGCAGCCCTTCAAGAAAGCCTCGGGCGCGCCCTCGGTGTCCGCGTTGTTGTTGCGATCCTGCGCCAGCAGACTGGACAGCGAGGCCTCTTCCAGACACGTGGCCCAGGGTTCGGTGAGGTCGTCGACGCCGGGCTTGCGCGCATCCAGACGCAGCACCACGCGCCCCAGGTCGAGCGCGCCGGTCAGGATCCAGGCGGCCTGCGCGCGCGTGCGTTCGGCACTTTCCACCTGAACCGCGCGCCACTGCTGCCAGATCATGCCCGCGGCCAGCGTGCTGACCAAGGTGAGGATGAGCATGGCCACCAGCAGTGCCGCGCCCGTCTGGCTGTGCGCGCGGCGCTTCATGGCAGTTGTGGTGCCAGCGCCAGGTCGCGGGTCAGCCGCTGCTCGCCCAGCGCCAGGATCAGGCGCACGCCGGCCGGCAGCAGTTCGCGTTGCGGCGGCGTGCCGGCGCCCGCCGTCGGCGGCGCCATATCACCGCTGGATTGGGAGTTGCTCCAGGCGTTGTTCACGAAGAACTGCACCTGCACCTCGGTCACGCCCTCGAGCAGCAACAGTTGGCCCTGTTCGTTTCCCAGCAGCTGCTGGCTGCGCATCCAGCTTTCCTGAAGCTCGTCGACGCGGGTGACCACTGGCCCGGTCCAGCGCCGCCACGACGTGCCCTGCAGCGCCCAGGCCACCATCTGCACGCCGGCGGGCGTGGCGCGCACCAGGCGCAGCGTGGAGCCGTCGAAGGCCAAGGGCGGCACGGCCACCGTGTCGTGCACCGACATCAGATCCTGCTCCCACTGTGCGATGACGGTGTTCAGGCGCAAGGTGCGCTCCATCTGCGCCTGGCTGATGTCGCGTGCGCGCACGATGCCGTCGATGCCCTGCCAGGCCATGGTGCTGATCACCGCCATGATGAGCAACGCGACCAGCACCTCGACCAGCGTGAAGCCGCGCTGGCGCGCGCCTGGCATCACGGCAGCGCGCCGCGCGGCGGAGGCGTTGCACGGCAAGCGGTACCTGGGCTTCATGACTTCATTGCCGATAGAGCAGCGTCGCCAGCCTGACCAGCTGCCGGCCGGACTCGTCGCTCACGCTCGCGTCCACCAGCCGCAGGTCGGCCCAATCGCCGGCGCGCGCCACGAGCATGCGGCCCGCATAGCGCCGCCCCAGCTGTTCGCAGGCGAATTCGGCCTCGCCGATGCTCGGGAACTGCTTGGTCAGCTTGAGGTTGGCGAGTTGGTTCTCGGCGCACCATTGCGCGGCGATGACATCCGACAGCCGCTGCGAGTTGTCGATCAGCACGCCTGCGGCGCGCAGGCCGGCACCGAGCGCGATGGCGACCACGGCCACCGCCACGAGCACCTCGACCAGCGTGAAGCCGCGCGCGCAAGGCCGGGCGGGCCGCCTCACCGCAAGACCTCCGTGCGGCGCAGTGCGATGCGAACCGCAGTGGCCAGCGTAGGGACCGCAATTTGGGCTGCGCAGCGGGTGTGGCTGGCCCGCGTCCAGCCCGGCGCGCTCATGGCTTGGCCCCTTCGGTGACCACAGTGAAGGGCCCGAGGCCGTCGGTCGCGAGTTCGACACGCTGGTCGTCAAGCCGCAGCACGATGCGCTGTGCGCCAATCAACGGTTCCGGCCCGAGCAGCACGCCGCCGCTGCCGCCCACCACCTCGGCGCTGACCTGCGCGTCTAGCCAG
This sequence comes from Rubrivivax sp., assembly GCA_035633375.1. Taxonomy (GTDB): domain Bacteria; phylum Pseudomonadota; class Gammaproteobacteria; order Burkholderiales; family Burkholderiaceae_C; genus Rubrivivax. The sequence continues at coordinate 6,341 of DASQFA010000216.1, read as the reverse complement.
TGCTTTTTCAGGCCGACGCCCTTGGGCAGGCCGACAAAGCGGAAGTGCTCCTCGTCGCTGACGCGCAGCGGAAACCAACTCACCGCCAGTCCGGTCGCGCGCGATTCGGCGCGTGCCGATTCGAGCAGGGCGCTCAGCCGCTCGGCCTCGGTTTGCAGCCGCGTGCTGGCCGGGTCGCGCATCGCCAGGCTGACCACGCCCGCGGCGACGGCGATCAGCGCCACGACGATCATCAGTTCGATGAGCGTGAAACCCCGCGTTGCGTGGCCGCGCAGGGCCAGGGCGCGGCGCCGCGCGCAAGCTGAATGCCCAGCAGGGCGCATCGCAGCAGGCGCGCTATTGCCAGGAGCCGAGGTCAGCGTTGTTGCCCTCGCCACCGGCCGTGCCGTCGGCTCCGAAGCTGAACACATCGATCTCGCCCTTCACGCCGGGGTTGACGTACTGGTAGGGCCGGCCCCAAGGGTCGGTCGGCAGCTTGTCCAGGTAGGGCTTCCAGTTCGGCGGCGCCACGCCGACGCCGGGCTTGCGCACCAGTGCATCCAGGCCCTGATCCGCGCTGGGATAGCGCTGGTTGTCCAGCTTGTACAGCTTCAGGGCCTGCATCAGGTTGTTGACATCGGTGCGCGCGGCGGTCACGCGCGCGTCGTCGGCCCGGTCGAGCACGTTCGGCACGATCAATGCCGCGAGCACGCCAATGATGACCAGCACCACCATCAATTCGATGAGCGTGAAGCCGCGCACGCTTGCGGCACGCAGGGAAGACTTGAAGTTCATGAACGGTGCAGTGGGAGTCACGTGGTGAATCATAATCGGCGCATGGTGTCGCGTCTTGCCGCATTCGTGATCTGGGCCGCAATAGCCGCCAGCATGGTCTTCTGGGGCATGCGTCTGTGGGTCAAGCCGATTGCGGCGCCTGGCCATGCCACGCTGGTCTCGACGGCAAGCGCTGCCAAGGGCGACCTGAGCCGCCTTTTCGGCGCGGATGCGGCGCCCGCCGTGGCGGCTGCCGGCCTGCCGCCGCCCGCCCAGGCCGACGCGCGCTTCAAGCTCATCGGCGTGGTCGCGCCGCGCTCGGTGGCGGCCAAGGGCGAAGGCCTGGCGCTGATCGCCCTGGATGGCAAGCCGCCCAGGGCCTACCGCGTCGGCACTGCGGTGGATGGCGACCTGGTGCTGCAGGCGGTGCACGCGCGCGGCGCCTCGATCGGGCCGCGCGGGCAGGCGGCGCAGGTCGATCTCGAACTGCCAGCCTTGCCGCCGCCGGCCACGGGCACACCGATGAGCGTCGGCGCTGCGCCGCAGGTGCAGCCGCAACTGCCGTCGCAGCCACCGCGCGCAATACCGAACCGGCCTCTACCCGTGCCATCGCTGCCGTCAGCCGAGCAGCCCGCCGCCGCGCCGCCGCCACCTGAAGCGCAGGAGCAGGCCGACGAGCCCGCGCCACAGCGCCCGACATTGGTCACGCCCACCGGCCCGGGGCGCATCCGTCCACCGGGGTTGAACTGAAGGCCGCCGCGCCCAAGCGTCCGCCGCATGAACCCGAACGAGCATTCGCCGGCTGCCAGCCTGGCGTTTAACCTGCGCGCCGAACTGCAGCGCTTTTCGCCATTCAGGCAGATGAGTGCGCAGCATGTCGATGCGTTCGTGATGGCTGCGCGCCAGACCTATTACGCGCCGGACGAAACCATCCTGCGGCCCGACGATGGGCCGGTCGAGCGGGTCTGCTATGTGCGGCGCGGCAGCGTGGCTGGCGGGCAGGATTCCATCGCCGGCAGTGCTTTCCAGCTCGAGGCGGGTGATCTGTTTCCATTGGCAGCCTGGCTCGCACAGCGGCCCGTCAGCGCAGCCTACAAGAGCGTCGACGACTGCTTCTGCCTAGAAATCCCGGGCGAAGCGCTGCGTGCGCTGTCGCAGCGTTGTACCGCGCTGGCCGACTTCGTGAACGGGCGCGTGCAGCGCTATCTCGCGCTGTCGCAGCAGGCCCTGAAGTCGGTCTTTGCCTCCCAGGCGCTGGCCGAACAATCGATGGAGGCGCGCCTGGGCAGTCTGCCGCGCCGCCCGCTCGTGGCCTGCGAGCCGCAGACCCCCTTGATCGACGTGCTGCGCCTGATGCAGCAGCGGCGTGTCGGCTCGGTGCTGGTGCTTGGCCCTGACGGCGCGGCCGCGGGCATCTTCACCCGGCACGACGTGCTCGAGCGCGTGGCGCTGCGACAGCCGCCCATGGACACCCCGGTGTCGCAACTGATGTCCCAGCCCGTGCACACGCTGGATGTCGGCCGAAGCGTGCAGGACGCGGTGCTGCTGATGTCGCGCCATGGCGTGCTGCATGTGCCCATCACCGAAGACTCGCGTGTCGTCCACATGGTCTCCGAGCGGCACCTGTTCGCGCTGCAGCGCCTGTCGCTGAAGCGTGTCAGCAGCAGCCTGCGCGAGGCGCGCGACCTGCCGGAGCTGATCGCCACGGCCCCGGATATCCGGCGCATTGCGCGCACCTTGATGGCGCAGGGCCTGTCGGCGCGCTCGTTGACCGAACTGATCAGCCACCTGAACGACGTGCTCACGCAGCGTGCCGTGCAACTGGTGGCGACGCAGCATGGGCTGGACCTGGGCCGCGCCTGCTGGCTGGCCTTCGGCTCCGAAGGGCGCTCGGAGCAGACCATCGCCACCGATCAGGACAACGGCCTGGTCTTCGCCAGCGAGCAGCCCGATGCCGATCGCCCTGCCTGGCTGGCCATGGCACGCCAGGTGAATGAGGTGCTCGCCGACTGTGGCTACCCGTTGTGCAAAGGGCAGATCATGGCCGGCAACGAAGCCTGCTGCCTGAGCGTCGACGAATGGATCGCGCGCTTCGAGCGCTGGATCGACCAGGGTGCGCCCGAGGACCTGCTCAAGGCGAGCATCTACTTCGATCTGCGCGCGCTGGCGGGCGAGCTGTCATGGGCCGAACCGCTGCGTGCGTGCGTGCAACGCCGCGCAGCGCAAACGCCGCGTTTCATCAAACAGATGGCGCAGAACGCGCTGCGCAACGTGCCTCGGCTGAACTGGCGCGGCGCACTCGATCCGCAGCACGACGGGGCACACGAGTGGATCGACCTGAAGCTCAACGGCACCATGATCTTCGTCGATGGCGCGCGCCTGTACGCGCTGGCGCACGGCAGCGGTGCCAGCGGCACGCGCGCGCGCCTGCAGGCCGTGGCCGAGGTGCTGCACGTCGAGCCGCGCGAGTGCGAGACCTGGGTCGTTGCCTTCGAGTTCCAGCAGATGCTGCGTCTGCGCGTGCAGATCGACGCCTGGTCGGACAGCGGCGGCAATGACAATCCCAACCGGCTCGACCTGGCCACGCTGAACGACATCGACCGGCGCATCCTGAAGGAGTCGTTGCGTGCGGCGCAGCGCCTGCAGCAGCGCATCAGGCTGGACTACATGCGTTGAGCCGCCAGAGCCATCCCCAAGATGTCGTCAACAGCCCAGGGTGGGCGCACGCGCCCCACGCGGCCCACCGAAGGGGCTGGTAGCGCTGTGCGCAGCGCGCAGCGTGCCTGATGAGCGCCATCGACGACACACGCTGGATCGTGCTGGATGTCGAAACCAGCGGTCTGGACGCGTCGCGCGACCGGCTGCTGGCCGTTGCGGCGGTGGCGTTGCGCCATGACGGGCGCCGCGCCTGGATCGATCTGGCCGACAGCTTCGAGGCCGTGCTGCACCACCCGCACGCCGGCGCACCACCGGACAAGGCCAACATCCTGGTGCACGGCATCGGCGTTGGCGCGCAGGGCCGCGGCGGCGACGCGCCGGCGGTGCTGGGCAGCTTCGAAGCCTTCGTCGGCGCGGCGCCGTTGTTCGGCTTTCATGCCGCCTTCGATCGACGCATGATCGAACGCGCCATGCGCGCCGCCTCGGGTCAACGTTTGCGCAACGCGTGGCTGGACATTGCCGATCTCGCGGCGGTGCTGCACCCCGAACTAAAGGCGCGCACGCTGGACGATTGGCTGGTCGTTTTCGGCATCGACTGCGCAGTGCGCCACCAGGCCGCAGCCGATACGCTGGCCACGGCCGAGCTGCTGCTGCGCCTGTGGCCCGCGGCATGCGCCGAAGGCGCGACCGGCTTTCGCGGCCTCGCGCGCTTGGCATCGCGCCGTCGCTGGCTGCCCTGAGCGCGCCGTTGCGTGCGCTCAGGCGGTGCGGGTGCCTTCGTCCGCCGACATCGGCGTGGGCCGCGACGGCCCGGCATCGTCGCCATCGGCCAATTCGGTGAGCAGCGCGGCGGCACCGCGCACCAGCGGCCAGGCCAGCGTGGCGCCGGTGCCGTCGGTGCTGTCCATGCCCAGTTCGAGCAGCGCCGAGGCGCGGAACAGGTGCAGCGCCTTGTCCAGGCCGCCGTGCGCATGGCTGCGGCAGAACACGCAGTAGTCCGTCACCGGCGTGGCGATGCGCGAGGCCAGCATCAATGCGGCGCAGGCCGCCATGCCGTCGATCATCAACAGGTGCCGCTTGCTTGCGGCCACCAGCATCACGCCGACCATCATGGCGATCTCGAAACCGCCGAACGCGGCCAGCACCTCGACCGGCTCGCTCAGGTCACGATGCCGGCCTTGCGCACCCTGCGCGATGACCATCAGGTGCGCCAGCTTGTCCGGCTCCATGCCCGGGCCGCTGACCAGCAGATCGCGCACCGGTATGTCAGCCAGGCGCGACAGCACCAGCGCAGCGCTGAGGTGCGAGCCCACGCCGATGCCCGAGCAGATGAGGATGTTGCCGCGCAGCGTGTCGCCGATCTCCATGCCGGCGCGCATGGCGGCATGTGCCTGGTCGAGCGTCATCGCGCCCGAGACACGGGCATTGCGCGTGCCATGCGCGATCTTGCGCATCAGCAACTTCTCGTGTGCGGCAAGGTTTTCCGCCACGCCGCAATCGACGACGGTCAGCGCGATCTGCTGGATGCGCGCGAACACCGCCACCGGCAGCTGCCCGCGCAGCAGCTGGTTGACGCGCTCGAAGGTGTGGTGGTGGGCCGGCGTGGCGATGCCGTCGACCGCCATGCCGTGGTCGGCGGCAAAGACCAGCAACTGGGGGTCGCGCAAGTGCGGCTTGAGCGTGTTCTGCATCAAGCCCAGGCGCACGGCCAGCGGCTCCAGTTCGCCCAGGCTGCCCGCCGCTTCGGCGCGGCGCGCCAGCTTCGCCAGCAGCGCACGCTCGAGCAGCGGGTTCGAGGTGGGTGCAATGAGCGAGCGGCTGACGGCCATGGCCGCAAGTGTAGGGTCTGCGCGCCGCGGTCTTCAGCGCAGAAACAGGCGATACACCGGGTTGGCTGACTCTTCCACGAACGGATAGGCCAGGGTTTCCAGGAAGGTCTTGAACGCAGCCTCGTCGGCGGCGGGCACCTGGATGCCGACGAGGATGCGGCCGTAATCCGCACCCTGGTTGCGATAGTGGAACAGGCTGATGTTCCAGCCCGGGTGCATCGACGACAGGAAGCGCATCAGCGCGCCGGGCCGCTCGGGGAAGACGAAGCGGAACAGCCGCTCCTCGTGCGCCAGTTCGGAGTGGCCGCCGACCATGTGGCGCACGTGCTCCTTGGCCAGTTCGTCGTCACTCAGGTTCACCGTGGCAAAGCCGTGGCGCACGAAGTTGCGCGCGATGCGCTCGGCCTCGTCGTGCCGGGTGATGGCCAGGCCGACGAACACATGCGCCACTTTCGTGTCGGCGATGCGGTAGTTGAACTCGGTCACCTGGCGCGGATGCGTGGGCGTGCCGATGAGCGCGCAAAAGCGCTTGAAGGAGCCGCGCTCCTCGGGGATGGTGACGGCGAAGAGCGCCTCGCGCTGCTCACCGAACTCGGCACGTTCGGCAACGAAGCGCAGCCGGTCGAAGTTCATGTTCGCGCCGCAGGTGATGGCCACGAAAGTCTTGCCCTTGAGCTTGTGCGTCTCGGCGTACTGCTTCAGCGCGGCCACGCCCATCGCGCCCGAGGGCTCGAGGATGCTGCGCGTGTCCTGGAACACGTCCTTGATGGCCGCGCACACCGCGTCGGTATCCACCACCACATAGTCGTCGACCAGCGCGCGTGCCAGGCGGAAGGTTTCGATCCCCACCTGCTTGACAGCGGTGCCGTCGGCGAACAGGCCCACGTCGTGCAACACGACGCGCTTGCCGGCGCGCACCGAGCGCAGCATGGCGTCGGAATCCACCGTCTGCACGCCGATGACCTTGATCTGCGGGCGCACCGCCTTGATGTACGCCGCCACGCCTGAGATCAACCCGCCACCGCCGATGGCCACGAACACCGCGTCGATCGGGCCCTGGTGCTGGCGCAGGATCTCCATCGCGATGGTGCCCTGGCCGGC
>DASQFA010000215.1:0-3802 GCA_035633375.1 Rubrivivax sp. | reverse complement strand
ATGTTCACAGCAGATCAGCTTGTCGTCCGACATGCCCCTGTCGGTCAAGGTAACTGCACCCCAGGCTTTGACGCGCACGTGCGTGCCGAAACACAAACGCGGGCCCAGCACCAGCGCGTCAAGCAAATCCCCTTCCAGACCCAGCAGGCTCGGAACAGAGCCATAGTTGAACGGGCAAGGCAGAGGCGAGACAAAGTCGATCCTGCCGGTTGAAGCGCGTTTCAGAAAGCTGCCACGAGGAACCTCGATCACCACTTCGACTTCGGTCGGCGGTTCCCAGGACACGTGCCTGCCGGGCGCTGCGACGGACCCAGGATCTTGCATCGAGCAAGCGTACACCCCAACGTCCGCCGGGCCGGCGGTCGCAGTATCGGTAATTCTTCTTGGCCCGGCGGGATGGACGCAGCGTGCTGCCGACGATGCCTCGCGCGTCGCTCCAACCCGGTTCGATCGCACTGCGCACCTACGGCGCATGCGCCTCGCGCACCGCGGCTTCCAGCTCGGTGAAGGCCAGCTGGATGTAGTCGGCCAGCCGGGGCAGCTGGGGCAACTCGTCGGTGGCGATGAGGCAGAAGAACAGCTGCCCGGCATAGCTGAACAGCGTGATGTTCAGCAGGTTGCTCGGCGGCAGCGTGCTGATGGGGTGCAGCTCCTCCACCGTGGCGCCCTTCAGGTAGAGCAGCTCCTTCGGCCCGGGCACGTTGGACACCAGCGTGTTGCCCATCGGCGGCAGTGTGTTGCTCAGCTTCAGCAACTCGGCGGCCTGCGCCACCAGGCCGGTGATGACGGTGTAGGACTCGATCGCCTCGGGCACCACGCTGTCGATCATGGTGCGCACGTTGCGCAGCGAAAAGCCGATGTTGCGCAGCCGCACGTACGGGTCTTCGGTGGGGCCCGACAGTTCCACCTGGATGATGCCGATCTTGTTGCCTGCCGCCTTGTCGCCCTCGCGGCGCAGGTTCACCGGCATCTGGATGGTGATCGGCCGGCGCAGCTCGACGCCCAGGTCGGCCAGGTAGTTGCGCAGCGCGCCGTCCAGGCAGGTCAGCGCCACATGGTTCAGCGTGGAGCGCGTGCGCTTGCGCACGGCATCCACGCGCTGCATCGACACCGTGGTGCTGGTGAACTGCCGCCCCGCGCTGACCTGGCCGGTGAGCGGCGTGCGCGCGGTCGAGACGAAGGGCAGGGCGATGGCATTCTTCGTCAGCTTGACGCTTTCCAGCAGCAGCATCGCGCCCAGGCGGCCGATGCCCAGCGCGCGCTGGCCGGCGCCGGCCAACTGCTTCCAGGCCGATTTCAGCGCGGCGCGGTTGCGCTTGTCGCGCCGCGCGCTGTAGGCGCTGTGCTCCACCGTCCAGATCGGCTTGAGCTTCAGCTCGCGCGGCGATTCGCTCAGGCCCTGCGCCGTCCAGCGCGTCATGGTCACGCCGTCGGCGTAGGCGTGGTGCATCTTCTGGTACAGCGCCATGCGCCCACCGGCCACGCCGTCTATCACGTGCAGCTCCCACAGCGGGCGGCTGCGCTCGAGCATCGGCACATGCAATTCGGCGACGAAGTCGAACAGCGCCTGCCGGTCGTTGTGCGCGGCGGGCAGCTTGTGCAAGAAGACGTGCTGCGCCAGGTCCACCGCCTCGGCATCCTGCCAATGCGGCAGCGCCGTCAGCGAGAAGTGGATGACGCGGTTGAAGGGCGGTTTGACCTCGGTGAAACCCAGGTATTCGCGGTACAGGTTCTTCGCGAAGGCGGCACCTGCCCTGGCCGGCTTTTTCAGGATCAGCAGGCCGGCGACGTGCTTGGGGCTGGCTTCGGTTTCGGCGATGAAGAAGCCCAGGTCGAGGAGCGAGAGGTCGCGCATGGTGTCTCGTGTGTATGTTGGGTGTGGCCGCATTCTGCGCCGCGCGGCTGTCTTGCCGGAGCCATCGGCTAGAGTCCGGGCGTTGCTCTTTCGTGACGCAGCACGCTTCCACATACAGGAGACCCGATCATGAGACGCACATTCTTCGTTGCCTCGCTGTCGTTGCTGTTGACGCTGCCGGCCCTGGCGGCCGAGGTGGGCGGCGTCAAGCTGGACGAAAAGATCAGCCTGGGTGGCAAGGAGCTGGTGCTGAATGGCGCCGGCATCCGCACCAAGCTGGTCTTCAAGGTCTATGTCGCCAGCCTGTACCTGCCGGCCAAGGCCGCTGACCTGGCCGGTGTGCTGGTGGCCAACCCGCGCCGCGTGCAGTTGAACCTGCTGCGCGACCTGTCGGCCGACGAGCTGGCCGGCGCGCTGGCCGACGGCATCAAGGACACCAGCAGCGCCGAACAGGCGGCAGCGGTGAAGACGCAGACCGAACAACTGCTGTCGATCATGAAATCGGTGGGCCAGGCCAAGACTGGCGATGTGGTGACGATGGACTTCGTGGGTGGCGAGACGCGCATCGCTTTCAACGGCCAGCCCAAGGGCGCCATCGCGGGTGAACCCTTCAACACCGCGCTGATGCGCATCTGGCTGGCCGACAAGCCGGTGCAGCCCGACCTGCGCAAGGCCATGCTCGGCGGTTGATCGGCGGTTGATCGTCGCTGGGCGGCTGTACAGCCGACCGACGGGCGCGGTGTCGGCTTGTCGGGCAAACGACAATAGCGCCTGCGACGGCCGTTAGACTGCCGCGCATCCGTAGCCCGAAGGAGCCCGCCCCATGACCCGACCGACCCTTTCCTGGCTTGCCGCCGCCGCGCTGGCGGCCCTGCTGACGGCGCTGCCGCTCGGCACCGCCCTGGCTCAGAACAAGGGCGAGGTGAAGATCGCGCTGATCGCCAGCAAGAGCGGCCCGCTGGAAGCCTATGCCAAGCAGACGATCGTCGGCTTCAACCTGGGCCTGGAGTACGCCACTGGCGGCACGATGATGGTGGCGGGCAAGAAACTGGTGGTGATCGAGAAGGACGACCAAGGCAAGCCAGACGTGGGCAAGAACCTGCTGGCGCAGGCCTATGCGGATGACAAGGTGGACATCGCCGTCGGCCCGACCGCGTCCCCCGTGGCGCTGGCCATGTTGCCGGTGGCCGAGGAGTACAAGAAGATCTTGCTGGTGGAGCCGGCGGTGGCCGATTCGATCACCGGCGACAAGTGGAACAAGTACATCTTCCGCACCGGGCGCAACAGCAGCCAGGACGCCATCGCCAACGCCGTGGCGCTGGACCAGGCCGGCACCAGCATCGTCACGCTGGCGCAGGACAACGCCTTCGGCAAGGACGGCGTCAAGGCTTTCAAGGACGCGGTCAAGAAGGCCAAGGTGGTGTACGAGGAGTACCTGCCCGCGGCGACCACCGATTTCACCGCGGCCGGCCAGCGCATCATCGACAAGCTGAAAGACCAGCCGGGCAAGAAGCTGGTGTGGATCATCTGGGCCGGCGGCAACCCCTTCAAGATCGCCGACATGGACCTCAAGCGCTACGGCATCGAGATCGCCACCGGCGGCAACATCCTGCCGGCGATGGTGGCCTACAAGCAGTTCCCCGGCATGGAGGGCGGGGCCTACTACTACTTCGGCATCCCGAAGAACAAGGTCAACGAGTGGCTGGTGGCGCGCCACTACTCGCAGTTCAAGAGCCCGCCCGACTTCTTCACCGCCGGCGGCATGGCAGCCGGCATCGCGGTGGTCGAGGCGCTGAAGAAGACCAGTGGCGACACCGACACCAACAAGCTGATCGCCGCGATGGAAGGCATGAGCTTCGAGACGCCGAAGGGCAAGATGAGCTTCCGCAAGGAAGACCACCAGGCGATGCAGGACATGTACCACTTCAAGATCAAGGTGGACCCGGC
>DASQFA010000214.1:0-2531 GCA_035633375.1 Rubrivivax sp. | reverse complement strand
CATCGAGACGAAGGCCCGATTGGCCGACAGCACCCGACCCGTGGCATCGCTGAACACCAGACCGTCCGGCGCATCGCGCATATAGGCCTGCAGCATGGCACCCGCTCCGGCATCGCCCTGGGGCGGCGCGGCACCGACGCTGCGCAGGCGCACGGCGGGTGCCCCGTGGCGCACCAAGGCCAGCCGCACCAGCACGAAGGCGGCATCGTCCTGGCGAAACACGGAGGCCGATATCGTGACCTCTTCGCCGTCGTTGACCAGTTGGGCGCGCAGCGCATCCTGGCGGCCGGCGGTGCGCGCGGCCGCCACCAGGTTCTGCAACCTTTCGGCATGGCCCGGCTCGAACAGCGCCGCGAGTTGGGCTCCGACCAGCCGTGCACGGCGCGCGCCGCACAGCACGCGCGCCGCGGGGTTGGCCTCGAGCACCTTTTGCGTCGAGCCGTCGACGATGAGTACCGCCTCGGCACTCGTTTCGAACAGGTGCCGATAACGTGTTTCGGCCTCGCGATAACGCCAGTAGTCACGTTCCATCGCCTGTTGCGATTCGATCAGGCGGCGCTGCAGGGCCACGCTGTCGCGCAGGTCGCGGCCGAAGGCCACGATGCGGCCCTCGCCCGAACGGCTGTCGTCGCGCACCATGCGCGTGGTCGAGTAAAGCAGCGGCAGATCATCGCCATCCTTGCCCGCATGGTTGACCTGCCGCCAACGGCCTGCCGAGTCGGCGGCGGCCTGCGCGTCGCGCAGCAGCGCCTCGACCTTCTGCCGGCTGTCGGCAGTGACCGTCTGCACCCAGGGGCGACCCAGCCACTCGCGGGCACCGCGTTCGCCCAGTTCATCGCGCTGGCTCAGGACCTCGATGATCGTGCCGTCGTCGTCGAGCACCAGCGCAATGTCGCTGGACGCGCCGACCAGCCTCGACACCGCCTTGGCATCGAGATCGCCGAGCGTGTTCTTCGCTTCTTTGGGTCGTGCCATGGCTTGCGTGCGTGTCAGGGTTTACACCCTGTATTGTCAACGCGATTTGCGCCAGCCACGCACATTCGTCAGCGACGAACCGGCAGGGCCATCAGCAGGCGTGCGGCCGCTCGGGGCGCGTCCCGGGCGTCCATCGCGGTCGAATCGGCGCCGACGTCGGCCACCCAGCCGGGGTTGATGATGAAGATCGGCCCACCGACCATGATGATCACGTCCGGGTTGCGTGACGCGGCGCGCACCTCGGCGATGCGCTGGCGCAACCATTCCAGCCGGATCTCCGAGCCGATCGAAAAGCCCACGACATCGGCCCATTCCTTGCGCACACGCGCGGCCGGATTATCCGAAGCACCGCCCACGACACCGACCACGTCCCAGCCTTCACGCCGGAAGAACTCGGCCACCATCGACAGGCCGAAACTGTGCTGCTCTTCGGGGGGCTGCGCAAACATGGCACGGCGTCCATTGGCCGGGTATTCGATCTCGGTGCCGAAGCTCGGGCTGAGTTCGCGCAGCAGCCGCTGCAACCGGCCCAGCGCCACCGTGACGGTGGAGAAGTCGCACAGGTCGTCCAGCCACATGTCGCCCAGCGTACGTGCCGCCGGCGCGAACAGATCCAGGTACAGCGCCTCGACCGACATGCCGCCACGGCGTTTGGCGTCGATCGCCGCATGCATGCCCGCCTCGCTGTCGCCGACGATGAGCCGGACGAATTCGGCCACCTGTTCAGTCGACTGCGGCGGCGCCTTGGCCGATTCGGTATTCGCAGCCGGCGCGGTGTATCGGTGGGCTTGCACCAGCCGCGGAATGACATCGGCTTCGATGGCGCGGGCCAGATGGGCCAGGCGGGTCTTCGCCGCGTTGTTGCGGGCCACCAGGCTCGAGTACACCTGAGCCTGAACCTGAAGGTGCTCTGCTTCGGGTTTGCAGCGCGCCGCTGCCGAAACGCTGGGCGATTCAAACTGCATCGATGTCTCCCGTGGCTGCTGGCGTCGAAACGCCGGTCTGCTTTTCACGGGCCGTCGCGGCCCCGTGCATGCGTTTGCCTGATCGAGCCCGCTGGGGTGGAAGCCCATCCTGAAACCCGGCGCGACCCGCTTTCCAGCGGGTGCTGCGCGTCGAATCCCCAACCCCGCGCCTGCGGTTGTACCGCGTGGGGCGACAGGCGTCAAAAGCCCATGCATTGGTGTTTTCACCCTTGCCGCAGATGCCAGAACGCGCTTCATCTCCAGCCCTTCGCAGACCCGGCGGCATGACCCGACCGATGCATCCATGATCGGCGCGCTTTTCGAAAGTGTCAATGCCGATATACGTCAATCCTGATTGACACTCGCGGTCCCAGGCTCTAGTCTTGTGGCCATGGATCGCACGCAACGAGCATGGGCGTCGGGCAACTCGGCCAGCGGGGCGGCACGGACGCCGCTGTACACACCCGCCGAGCGCGAACGCCGCGACGCCACGGTGTGGACGCTGGTGCAGGGGGTGCTCGCCCCGGTGCAGTTCCTGGTGTTCCTGGTCAGCCTGGCCCTGGTGCTGCGCTGGCTGGTCAGCGGCGAGGG
>DASQFA010000213.1:0-4684 GCA_035633375.1 Rubrivivax sp. | reverse complement strand
ATTTCCGACGGCATCCATCCCACCGCCGCGGTGGCGCTGGAGGATTCGAGCGTCTTCGCCATGCCGCTGCGCGACTTCTTCTCGCTCGGCCAGCGCATTGCCGCGCTCGACACGCTGGTGCACCGCGCGGCCAGCAGTGCGCTGGCCCATCGTGCCGAACTCGCCGACATCATGGCCGCCGTGGCGGCCGAGGTGCGGCTGGCGCGTTTCCTGATGCAGCTGTCGCGGCGCATGGCCGGGTGCGGGCAGTCGCCGCGCCGCTTTCACCTGCGCATGAGCCGGCGCGACATCGCCAGCTACCTGGGCGTGGCGCACGAAACCGTGAGCCGCTCCTTCAGTGCGCTGGTGCGCTGGGGCCTGGTGACGGTGGACAACCGCGAGGTCGAGATCCTCGATATCCCCGGCTTGAAGTCTTTCGCGTTGAACACGCGCCGCCACGTCGACGAAGCGGAGGGTCTGGCGCTTGCGCGCGCGCAATCCGCGCCGCGGCGCCTGGAGGCCGTGGCCCCCTGACACGGCCGGGTTTGCGGTAGCCTTGTGGCCTGGGTCCGAGCTCCGGGCCGCAGAGGAAGCCGCCGATGACACGCCACCGCAGTTCCACCGCCAAGCCCCATGCCGCGCCGCCAGCCGGGCGCACTGCGGCCAAACAACCCGCCCATGCAGCGGCCCCCGACGAAGAAGCGCTCGATACCAGCGATGGCCACGAGCGCATCTTCGCCCGCCCCAACGGCTACTACTGGCTGGCCCCCGACGGCCGCCAGGAGATCGGCCCCTTCGACAGCCTGGCCGAGGCCATGGCCGACATGGACTCGGGTGATGCGGCCGGCTGGGTGCCCGGCGAGACGCTGGCCGAGGCCGAAAGCGAGATCGGCGTCGCCGACTGGATCGATCCCGACAGCGGCGCCCTTGCCGAGGGCCAGGGGCCCACACACCTGGAACGCGAATGAGGCAAGGCGCGGCGCGGCTTGCGCGCTGAGTCCGCGCGAGCCCTATCGCGCCAGGCCTGGCCCCACGCGCCGCCATGCGTTGTTTCGACGTCTGCAACGGCGATGCCGACGGCCTGTGCGCAGTGCTGCAGTGGCGCCTGGCGCACCCCGGGCCGGCCACGCTGGTGACAGGGCTGAAGCGCGAGCTGGACTTGCTGCAGCATGTGCCGGCGGAGGCCGGGGACGAGGTGCTGGTGTGCGACCTGTCGATGCAGCGCAACCATGCCGCGCTGCTGCGTCTGCTGCAGCAGGGCGTGCACGTGCGCTACTTCGATCACCACAAGGTCGATCAGGTGCCGCGGCACCCGTTGCTGCAGGCGCGCATCGACTTCGACGCGCAGGTCTGCACCAGCCTGCTCATGGACCGTGAACTGCAGGGCCGCTTTCGCGCCTGGGCGCTGGTGGGCGCGTATGGCGACAACCTCACGCATGTGGCCGATGGCCTGGCCGGCGACATCGGCCTGGACGATGCCGCGCGCCGGCAATTGCGCCTGTTGGGCGAGGGCATCAACTACAACGCCTATGGCGACGCGCCGGCTGACCAGCACATCGCGCCGCAGCGGCTGTATGCCGTGCTGCAGCGTTATGCGCACCCGCTCGAGCTGCTGCGCCACGAGAGCCTCGGCACCGAGCTCGACGCCTTGCGCCGCGCCGACCTGCAGCAGGCGCTGGGCCATGAGATCCGCACCGCCGGCGGCGGCGCACGCTGGTTGACCTTGCCTGACACGGCGTGGAGCCGGCGTGTCATCGGCGGCCTGGCCAACGAGCTCGCCTCGACCGAGCCGCGCCTGGCACATGCCGTGCTCAAGGCCGACCGCCGCGGCGGCTTCGTCGTCAGCCTGCGCGCGCCGCAGGCGGCACCGGCAGGCGCCGACGAGTTCTGCCGCCGCTTCGGCGGCGGCGGGCGCGCCGGCGCCGCCGGCATCGACCACCTGCCGGCGGATGAGCTGGATCGCTTCATCGCCGAGCTGTCGGCGGCGAGCTGGGGTGAATAGCCCGCCGCTGCCGCAAGAACGAGGCATGCATGCGCCAGCCACCCGTAGAGCCCGGCTCCGAGCCCGACCCCGACACCGAGCCCGGCCTGGGCCTGGAGGCGCAGCGGCGCGCGGTCTCGGCGCTGTGCCGGGCGCTGGGCGCGCAGCGCATCGAAACGCACATCTCCTTCGTGTTGCTGGCCGGCGGCTTTGCCTACAAGCTGAAGAAGGTGGTGAACCTGGGCTTCGTGGATTTCACGACCCTGGCACGGCGCCGCTTCTACTGCGATGAAGAGCTGCGCCTGAACCGCCGCACCGCGCCCGAGCTGTACCTCGACGTGCTGCCGCTCACCGGCTCGGCCGAGCGGCCGCAACTCGGCGGCGGCGGTGCGGCCATCGACTGGGTGCTGCGCATGCGCGCCTTTGCGCAGGACGGATTGTGGGACCGGCTGGCCGCGCATGGCGGGCTGCATGCTGCGCACATCGACGCGGGCGTCGAGGCGCTGTGCGCGCTGCATCGCCAGGCCGCCGTGGCCGCCGCCGACGACCCGGTGGGCCAGGCCACGCAGGTGCGCGCACCGCTGCGCGACAGCCTTCAGGCGCTGCAATCGATGTGCCGCGCCGAAGACGAGCGCGCCGAGCTGGCACGGCTGCAGCAATGGGAGGCCGTCGCCTTCGACGCGCTGCGCCAGCCCTTCGAGCAGCGCCGGCGCGACGGGTGCGTGCGCGAATGCCACGGCGACCTGCACCTGGGCAACGTCACGCAGTTCGAGGGCCGCACCACCCTCTTCGACTGCCTGGAGTTCAGCGCGGCACTGCGCTGGACCGACGTGATGAGCGACCTCGGCTTCATTGCCATGGACCTGCGCGCGCACGGGCTGCCGCGGCTGTCGCAGCGCTTCGTCAACGCCTACCTTGAGCGCAGCGGCGACTGGGCTGGCCTGCGCGTGCTGCGCTACTACCTGGTGCACCGCGCGCTGGTGCGTGCCAAGGTGGCGGCACTGCGCGGCGCGCAGCTGGCCAGCGGCGATGCGCAGTTCGCGCACGAGTCGCGCACGCTGCGCCACTACCTCGACGTGGCGCTGGAGTACTCGCGCCCGGCCACGCCGGCGCTGATGCTCACGCACGGCTTTTCGGGCAGCGGCAAGACGCTGCTCACGCAAAGCCTGCTCGAGCTGTGCGGTGCCATCCGTCTTCGCGCCGATGTCGAACGCAAGCGGCTGTTCGGCCTGGACGCGCGGGCAAGCAGCGACGCGGCGCTCAAGCCGCAGCTCTATTCCGAGGCCGCCACGCAAGCCACTCACGCGCGGCTGCGTGAAGCCGCCACGTGGGCGCTGCAAGGCGGCTTCAGCGTGATACTCGATGCCACCTTCCTGTCGCGCGCGCAGCGACAGCAGGCCAGTGCACAGGCCGCGCGCCTGGGCGTGCGTTTTGCGGTCATCCACTTCGAAGCCAGCGTGCCCACGTTGCGCGAGCGTGTGCGCCAGCGTGCGCTGCACGGCGACGACGCGTCGGAGGCCGATGTGGCGGTGCTGGAGGAACAGCTTGCCCAGGCACAGCCGCTGCTGGACGAGGAACGCGAATCGGTCTTCGTCTTCGATGCCGAAGCGGCATACGACGCGGCGGCCATGCCCGAGCGCTGGGCGCCGCTGCTGCGGCGACTGGGGCTGAGCGAAGGCTGAAGCACCTTGGCGGCCACCCGCGCGGCCGTGTCGATCAGATCGGCTCAGGGTTGCACAGTGAAACCTGCGCCAGCGCCGCCGTCCGCCCGGCACCGCCGCCGTGCATCGACGGGCCTGGGCGCAGCAGGGTCGACTCCAGCCATGCCCGGGCCATGCAGGCAAAGGCCTCCAGCGCGCCCGGTGCCGGCTGCGGCTCGGTCGGCAGGTGCAGCATCTCCAGGCGATGCCCGGCCGGCATGTCGCGCAGCGCGGCACTGTGCCGCACCAGGCGCCGCGCATCGCAGCGGCCCAGCACGAACAGCGTCGGCAGGTTCAGTTTCAGCAGATGGTGCGGCAGCTGGTCGGCACGGCCGTCGAGCAAAAGCAGCGAGCGCAGCACGGCCGGGTGCTGACCCGCGGCGGCGGCAATGCATGGCCGAACGGCCTCGCCCAGCCCGAGCAGCGCCACCGGCCGCCCGGCCAGCGCCGGCTGCTGCGCGAGCCAGTCGCACACGGCGTGGATGTACTGCTGGCTGCGCCGCATGCCCGGCCGCCGCGTACCGGCGGCACTCTCGCTTGGGGTCTTCAGGCAGAACGGCAGCGTGGCGAAGCCGTTGGCACGCAACACGTCGGCCACGAAAGCGTGCCCCGGTTGACCCCGGCTGGCTTCGTCGGCATGCGCCACCAGCAACAGGGCCCGGGCATCGCCTGCCGATTGCAGGGCCTGTTGCAGGCTGTCGCGGTCCCGCGGGTCGAGTTCAGGCATCGGGGAAGGCTGCATGGATGCGCACGGATAAGCCATGGGTGTGACCACGCACCCGCCAAAAAGTGTGGCTCCACGCAGCAGCCGGAGCGTTGAGTCAACGCATTGCAGGTCTTTGTGGCGGCGCATCGGCATCGGCATCGGCATGGGCGGGCGTCGGGGGAGCGCTGTGTGTCGAAGGCGGCTGTCGCGCCGCGCTGCGTAACGGGCACGTAGCGTGCCGACTCTGGGCAATCGGCATGCGCATGTCATCCACTGCGGTGAGGATGCGCCGCGTCGACGTCTGTGCCACGCCACACG
>DASQFA010000212.1:0-5705 GCA_035633375.1 Rubrivivax sp. | reverse complement strand
GGGGCGCTCGACACGGTCTTCGACGATCTTGCGGCCGATGTCCACCAGATGGCCGTACTCCACGCCGCTGGGGCAGGTGGTCTCGCAGTTGCGGCAGGTCAGGCAGCGGTCCAGGTGCAGCTGCGTGCTGCGCGTCACCGGCGCGCCTTCGAGCACCTGCTTCATCAGGTAGATGCGCCCGCGCGGGCCGTCGAGCTCGTCGCCGAGCAACTGGTAGGTCGGGCAGGTGGCAGTGCAGAAGCCGCAATGCACGCACTTGCGCAGGATGGCCTCGGCCTCCTGCCCTTCG
Source organism: Rubrivivax sp. (assembly GCA_035633375.1). Taxonomy (GTDB): domain Bacteria; phylum Pseudomonadota; class Gammaproteobacteria; order Burkholderiales; family Burkholderiaceae_C; genus Rubrivivax. The sequence continues at coordinate 5,416 of DASQFA010000212.1, read as the reverse complement.
CGCGTGCCCTTGAACTGCGGTGCCAGGTTGGTTTGCATCAGGCGAGTCGGCAGGAGAGGATCCAGCAGTGGTCGAAGGCGATCCACTGGGCATCAAGCGCGCGCGGGCCGGCGGCCGCGAACGCCTGCTCCCGGGTCGGGAAGTTCTTCGATACCTCGGGTACCGAGCCATCGTCGAGTGTGCGCAGCGGGCAGGTGTTGTCTTGGCTGTAGGTGCGTGTGATCGGCAGGTTGCTGGCCTGCACATAGGCGTTGTCGACGAACACCCCATGCGCGCCCGCTTCGAGCCGCGCAAGCAACTGTTCGATCCAGCCCGGCAGGCGAGACTGCGGCACGTGGCTCCACCAGAAACCGACCGGTGTACCTTCGTGCTGCGCACCGCGGGTTTCTCCCTTGGGGCGGCCCTGCGGGCTCATAGGTGGAGCCCGGGGTAAAGACGGCCCGGATTGAACACGCCGTCGGGGTCGAAGGCGCGCTTCAGTTCTCGGTGGATGCGGTCCAGCGGGCCGGACAGCGGCGCGAACACCCCGGCCGCGCGGTCGCCGCCCATGAACAGCGTGGCATGGCCACCTGCCGCCGACGCGGCCTCGCGCACCGCAGCCCCCGGCGCGCTGCTGCACAGCCAACGCTGCGCGCCGCCCCATTCCAGCATGATGTCGCCGGGCAGCGACAGCGGCGCGGCGGTGGGCGGCAAGGACAGCCGCCAGAGTGTGCTGCCGCCGTCCAGCGCATGGCGTGCGTTCACGAAGTACTCGTCGCTCTGATCGCGCAGCCCGGCCCAGAAGCCGGCCGCATGTTCCGGCTCGATGGCCTCGCCGCCGAGCTTGACGGCCGCGGCGCGCACGGCGGCGGCTGCGCCCGAAAGGCGCACCACCAGCAGCCCTTCCCACCAGGCGCTGGCATGCAGCGGCAAGGGCTGGCCGGCCCATTCGTTGAGGCGCTGCACTGCGCTGGCCTGGTCCAGCTCGAAGCGCAGCGTGGCCGTGGCGGCCGGCCGCGGCAGCACCTTCAGCGAGACCTCGCAGATCGCACCGAGCACGCCCATCGATCCGGCGAGCAGGCGCGACACGTCGTAGCCGGCGACATTTTTCATCACCTGGCCGCCGAAGCTAAGCACCTCGGCGCGGCCGTTGAGCAGCGTCACGCCCAGCACATGGTCGCGCACGGCGCCGACCGCGGCGCGCGACGGGCCGCTCAGCCCGGCGGCGACCATGCCGCCCACCGTGCCCCGATGGGGTACGGCTGCCTGGTCCTTGCCACCGCGAACGCTTGCGTTCGTCGCATGCGCAAAACGCGGCGGCTCGAAGGCCAGGCACTGGTTCTTTTCGGCGAGCACGGCTTCCAGCTCGGCCAGCGGCGTGCCGGCACGTACCGTGACCACCAGTTCGGTGGGCTCGTAGCTGCTGATGCCGGCCAGCACGCGCATGTCCAGCGGCGCGCCGCGCGGCTCGCCGCCGTAGAAGGCCTTGGTGTCGCCGCCGCGGATGCACAGCGGCCGGCGCGCGGCGCGCGCGGCCTGCACCTGCTCGATCAGCGAGCGCAGCGCTGGATCGAGGCCGATGGCGGCGGCATCACCCATTAGAAGCGCGGCAGGTCCGGGAAGGGCAGCAGGCCCTTCTTCACATGCATCTTGCCGTACTCGGCGCAGCGCTGCAGCAGCGGGATCACCTTGCCCGGGTTGAGCAGTTCGCCGGCGTCGAAGGCGCGCTTCACCGCGAACATCTGCTCGCGCTCCTCGGGCGAGAACTGCACGCACATCGAGCTGATCTTCTCGATGCCCACGCCGTGCTCGCCGGTGACGGTGCCGCCCATGGCGACGCTGGTTTCCAGGATGTCGGCGCCGAACAGCTCGCAGCGGTGCAGCTGGTCGGGGTCGTTGCCGTCGAACAGGATCAGCGGGTGCAGGTTGCCGTCTCCGGCATGGAACACGTTGGCGCAGCGCAGGCCGTACTTGACTTCCATCTGCTGGATGGCCAGCAGCATGTCGGCCAGGCGCCTGCGCGGGATGGTCGAGTCCATGCACATGTAGTCCGGGCTGATGCGCCCCGACGCCGGGAAGGCGTTCTTGCGCCCGCTCCAGAATTTCAGGCGCTGGGCTTCGTCCTTGCTGACCTCCATGCGCGCCGCGCCGCTGCCGCTGAGCACCTCGAGCATGCGGCCGATCTCCTCGTCCACCTCTTCGGGCGTACCGTCGCTCTCGCACAGCAGAATGGCCTCGGCGTCCAGGTCATAGCCGGCGTGCACGAAGTCCTCGACCGCGGCGGTCATCGGCTTGTCCATCATCTCCAGGCCGGCCGGGATGATGCCCGCGGCGATGATCTGCGCCACCGCGTCGCCGGCCTTGCGGATGTCGTCGAAGCTGGCCATGATGCAGCGCGCGATCTGCGGCTTCGGGGTCAGCTTGACGGTGACCTCGGTGATCACCGCGAGCATGCCCTCGCTGCCGACGATCAGCGCCATCACGTCCAGCCCGGCGGCGTCCAGCGCGGTGGAGCCGAAGTCCACCGCCTCGCCTTGCATCGTGAAGCCGCGCACCTTGAGCACGTTGTGCAGCGTCAGGCCGTACTTCAGGCAATGCACGCCGCCGGCGTTTTCGGCCACGTTGCCGCCGATGGTGCAGGCGATCTGGCTGCTCGGGTCGGGTGCGTAGTACAGGTTCAACGGCGCTGCGGCCTCGCTGATGGCCAGGTTGCGCACGCCGCATTGCACGGTGGCGGTGCGCGCCAGCTTGTCGATCGCGAGGATCTTGTTGAACTTGGCCAGCGACAGTGTCACGCCCAGCGCATGCGGCAGCGCGCCGCCCGACAGGCCGGTGCCGGCACCGCGCGCCACCACCGGCACCTTCAGTGCGTGGCAGGCGCGCAGCACGGCCGCCACCTGCGCCTGGTCTTCAGGCAGCGCCACCAGCAGCGGCTGCTGGCGGTAGGCGGTCAGGCCATCGCATTCATAGGGCACCGTGTCCTCGCTGTGCCACAGCAGCGCATGTTCCGGCAGCAGCGGCTGCAGCGCGGCCAGCACCTGCGCCTGGCGCTGGCTGCGCTGTGCGGCGGGATCAACGGCCACGGCGGCTGGCAGCGGTGCATTCACGGTGAATCCTCTGGGCTGGCCCGGATCGGGAACTTCGCACTGTAGCGCGCCACCCTGCTCGGGCGTTGGGGCGGGACATCAAGCCCACGGCGCGCCCATGCCCACCACCCTCCCTTCAGCCGGCGCTGAACACCGTGAGCACGCCGGTGTAGCCGTAAAGATGGTGGCGCGCGATCTCGCCGCCGGCAAAGAAGCCGGCCAGCGGCACGTCGCCGAGGGCGTGCTGGATGATCTGCAGCTCGGCCGAAGCGCCGCCGAAATGCGGCCCGCCGCGGCCCGAACAGCTGACATAGATCGCCCCGGCGATGCGTTGCGCCGCCGACAGCGGGGCAGCGAGCATGTCTGCCGGGGCGCGCAGCACGCCGCTCTGCGCAGTGGCCTCCTGCGTATCCGACAGTGCCGCATCCGGCGTCAGCTCTTCGCGCAGCTCGCTGCAGATGCGCACCAGGTCGCGCCGCGCCGCGTCGACGTTGCGGCTGCAGAAGGCCAGCCGCATGCCGACCTGCACCGTGTCGGCCACGGCAAAGACCTCCTGCGTTGGGTCCACGCCGATCAGGTGGCGCACGCGCGTATCGGCGCCGAACATGGCGCCCCGCGCCAGCATGGCCTGGGTGCCGTCGCTCAGGCCGACGAGCGTGGAGCGCAGCTTGGGCAGCAGCACGCGCGGCTCGTCCTGCGTCGCGCCCAGGTCGCGCAGCAGGCAGCGCAGCGCCGGCTCGCCGTCCAGCGCGAGCACCCCGTTGCGGTCTGCTGCCGTGATGTGGCGCACCGGCCCGATCGGCTGGCAGCCCTGCGTCACGCGGGACAGCAGCGCCACGTCCTGCGTGAAGGCCACGCCCGACAGTCCGCCCTGCCACACGCCATCGGCAATGTGCCGCGTGCCATTGCGCGACGCGGCGAGGCCGCCGAAGAGGTAGCCCGAGCTCGTGCGCCGGCTCATCTCCAGCAGCAGCTCGGCCAGCTCGGGTGTGTTCGGATCGGCATGCACGAGCGCGCTGAAGGCGTTGAAGCCGGACAGCGGCCGCGCTCCCGAGAAGAGCCTGAAATGCTCTTGCGGCAGCTCGGCCAGCATCAGCACCAGCGCCGGCTCGTCGAAGTACTCCACGCCACTGGCGGCCACGCCCACGCCGACGCTGCCGACCCAGGCCACGTCCGGCCAGCGCTGGCGCAGCGCGGCCAGCAGGCCTTCGGCATGCGCCGCGTAGTGGTCGGTGAAATAGACAAAGCCCAGCGTCGGCGCGCTGCGCGCCGTGCCGGCACCCGGCGCCTGCTGTGCGTCCAGCATCGCGCCGGCCAGCGACAGCGCCATGCGCCAATCGGGATGGGTGGCGTGCCCGACGACGAACGGCAGCATCTCGCGCCCCGTGCCGCAGCGCGGCGTCAGCTGCGCTTGCGCGCTGCCTTGGCGCCTGCGGGCTTCGCGGCGGCGGACTTGCGGCCCGGCGCAGCTGCGGCCGCGTCGGGCGCCTGCGGCGCGACGGCCAGGTTGCGCGCGGCGATGGCGCTGCTGTCTTGCATGGCCTTGGTGGCCAGTTCGGTGAACTGCTGCGTCAGGGCGCCCCACCATTGCATCGGATCGACCATGCCGGGCTTCGCGGCCTCGTCCGCGGCAGCGGCCGGCTCAGCCTCTGCGGGCGGCTCGGCCGGTGCGGGCGACGCCGGCTCGGCGGCCTCGGGCGCAGGCGGTTGCGCTGCCACCGTGGGCAAGGTCAGTGCCTTGCGCAGATCGGCCATCGGCAGGTTCATCGTCTGCAGCGTGGACAGCGTCATGCGCTGCACTTCCAGCGCCTGGATCGTCATGCTGATCATGCGCGCGTTCTGTTCCAGCCAGAACTGCACCGTCTTCAGCTCGCCGATGCGTTTTTCCAGTTCTTCGGGGTTCAGCGTAGGGGCGATCCACTGGCCCATGCCCGGCGCGGCTTGGCCGGCGCTTTGCATCAGGCCTTGCAGGAAATCGAAGCCGGGAACCAGCTTAGCGAACGAGTTCGTGTCGATCATGTCGATCCTTCGGTTGAGGCAGTGAAAGCCGAAGCATTGTGCCCCGGAGCGCGGCATCAGCAAAGCGCTCGTGACGACGGCTTGGGTGCCGCTAGAACGGCACGCGTTGCACGCTGTAGCCGCGCTGTGCCAGCAGCCTGGGCAGCGCCTGCGGCCCGGTCATGTGCAGTGCGCCGACGGCGGCGAAGACGCGGTGGCCTTGGGCATGCAGTGCGTCGATGCCGTCCGCCAGATGGGCATTGCGGTCGTCGTTCAGGCGCCGCAGCAGCGCGCGCTGGTCTTCGCTGTCGGCACATTCGCACCAGCTCGCGTACCGTTCCAGTGTGGCCAGA
>DASQFA010000211.1:0-5177 GCA_035633375.1 Rubrivivax sp. | reverse complement strand
CGCACCGGCGAGATCACCGGGTCGCTCGGGTTGATGCGTGTCTGGATCCAGCCGATCCACAGCAGCAGCGTGTTCGGGAACCGGGCCAGCGATCCGAACAGCGGGCCGAGCATCGGGTCGCTGCGGATGTTGGCGCGCAGGCTCGGGCTGCTCAGCGTGGCATCGGTCAGCGGCGACAGCGCCACCGCCGCGTCGGGCGCGCGCAGACCCTGATCGCGCACCCACTGGATCAACGCCAGTGCCAGGTTGCCGCCGGCCGAATCGCCAGCCACGAACACGGTCTGCGCCGGCGCCGCACCGGTCGGCCCGTGCTCCAGCATCCAGCGATAGGCACTGCGGCAATCGTCGATGCCGGCGCGGCGCGGGTGCTCGGGCATCAGCCGATAGTCGATGGCCAGCACCGCTCCTCCGGTGAGGCTGGAAAACTGCGAGGTCAGCGTGCGGTGGCTGCGCGGGCTGCCCATCATGAAGGCCCCGCCGTGGATGTACAGCGTGCGCCGCGCCGGGTCGGCACCGGGCGCCAGCACCCATTCCCCCGGCACCCCCGCGCAGTCCACCGGCCTGATGTCCACGTCGAGAACACGGTCGGCGAAGATCTCGTCCAGGTACTTGCGCAGCACCGTGGGGTACTGCCGCAGAGGCACGCCCTTGAGCACGTCGCGGATGCCGCCGAGTGAGGCGATCACCGCCTGGATCTCGGCACCGGGTGCGTCACCCTGGGAGAAGCGCTCGCCGGTGCGCCGGTCGAAGACCGACAGGTCGGCGCCACGCAGGTGCCAGCGGCCCACACCCCAGACCACGGCCACGGCCACGGCCACGAGGGCGAGGGCGATAAAGAGGAAGTCGGGCACCGGCAGGCTCCATCGGCAAGGGCACGCCCCGCAGGCCGGGGCGCAAGGCCATGCCGAGCATAGCCGCCACGCCGACCCGCAGGCTTACTTCGCGCCGGCCTTCAGCAGGATCTGCACCATCGGCGCATAGCCCCGTTCGCGCGCCAGCGCCAGCGGCGTGTGGCCCTGGCGGTCGGCGAGCTGGGTGTCGGCGCCCGCAGCCACCAAGGCCTGCAGCGTGGCCACATGGCGCGGCCCGCCGTTGCCGAGCACGATCGATTCGATCAACGCGGTCCAGTGCAGGTTGTTCACATGGTCCAGCGGCGCACCCGCCGCAATCAGCTGCCGCACCACGCCGTCGTGCCCCAGGTGCGCGGCGGCGATCAACGCGGTGCCGTCGTAGCGGCTGGTGACCAACTTCGCGCTCGCGCCCAGCGCCAGCAGCAGGCGCAGGGTCTCCTCGTCATCGGCCACCGCGGCGATGGTCACCGCGTCGTAGCGGTCGTTCTCCAGCGCGCCCAGGTCGGCACCGGCAGCCGCCAGTCGGCGCAACACCTCGTGGCGCCGCGCAAAGGTGGCCGCGTGCAGCGGCGTGCGGCCGTTCGCGTCGCGAAGGTTCAGATCGGCGCACGCCTCGATCAGCCGCTGCAACTGCGGCAGGTCACCGGTCCAGGCTGCGGCATGCAGGCCGGTGTACTGCTGCGCCTGCTGGGCGCTCGGCGGGGTCTGGCACGCTGCGGAAATCGGCAGGCCCAGCAGCCAGAGCGACGCGGACAGGGCCAGCCAACGGGTGAGCACCATGCGTCGATTCTGTCACCGGCCCGCGGACGATCGTACCTGTTCCAACCCCCGCTGGTCGGCAAGCGCGGCGGCCAGCTGCGCATAGAAGTGCAGCTCGCGGTCGAGGCAGCTGATGTATTGCGAGGTGTGCATCACTTCTTCAGTGCCCCAAGCCGCAGTCGCCCCACCACGCCCGTCGGGAAGTGATAGACCGAGAGCACGAACAGTACGCCCAGCCAGAGCAGCCAGCGGTCGGGCGAGACCAGTTGCGACAGCACCGGCACACCCTCCAGCGCGTCGGCGCCAAGCTTCAACAGGTCCTGCAGGTAGTTCTGCGCAAAGACGAAGAGCATCGAGCCGATGACCGCGCCGTACATCGTGCCCATGCCGCCGATGACAACGATGAGCAGGATGTCGAGCATGATCTCGAAGCTCAGCGTGGTGTCGGGCCCGGTGTAGCGCAGCCACAGTGCCAGCAAGGCGCCGGCAGCGCAAGCGAACAGCGCCGACAGCACGTTGCTCAGCGTGCGATAGACGACGGTGCGGTAGCCGATGGCCTCGGCGCGGAAGTCGTTCTCGCGGATCGCCTGCAGCACGCGGCCGAAGGGCGAGTTGACGATGCGCAGCAGCAGCAGGAACAACGCCACCGCCACCACGAACAGCAGGTAGTAGGTGAACACCTTGCCATCCAGCGTGACGCCGAACACCGGGTTCTCGAAGGGCTCGAACGACGGGCTCAAGAACGCAGGATTCTTGAAACTCAGCCCGTCCTCGCCGCCGGTGACATCGCTCAGCTGCGAGGCCAGCGTCTGGAAAGCCGCGGCCACGGCCAGCGTGATCATGGCGTAGAAGATGGCCTTGACGCGCAGGCTGAACAGCCCGATCACCAGCGACAACACCAGCGAGATGAGCAGCGCCACCGCCAGCCCGGTGAAGACGGCGCCGAAGCCTGGACCCATGCGCGTGCTGGCAATCGCCACGCCATACGCGCCGATGCCGAAGAACATGGTGTGCGCGAAGCTGACGATGCCGGTGTAGCCGAGCAGCAGGTCGTAGCTGGCGACGAGCAGGATGAAGACCAGCATCTTCGCGGCCACGCCCAGCGCCTTGCTGCCGGGAAAAAGAAAGGGCGCGAAGGCCAGGCCCAGCAGCACCAGCAGCAGCGCCAGCGCCAGCCAGCGGCTGCGCGGCAGGTCGTGGGAGAGGATACGATCGAGCATGCGGTCTACTTTCGCCACCAGGCACGACCTGCCGCGAGTGCGGCGGCACATGCCGAGCGGACGCCGCGGAGCCGGCTTTGCCGGGCCGCTGGCGGCGCCCCCCTGGGGGGGAGCACCGTAGGTGCTACGGGGGGGGTCATCGATTCGTCACCGGATACAGGCCCTGCGGCCGCCACAAAAGGATCGCCACCATCAGCCCGATGTTGGAGAACAGTGCCACCTTCGGCGCCAGAAAGCCGGTGTAGTTGGCCATCAGCCCAACCAGCAGCGCGCCGACGAAGCAGCCCAGCGTGCTGCCCAGGCCGCCGATGATTATGACGATGAAGATCAGGATGTTCACCTGTGCGCCGATCTGCGGCGTCACCGCCTGCTGGTACAGGCCCCACATCACGCCGCCCAGGCCGGCCAGCGCGGAGCCGGCGACGAACACGCCGACGAACAGGCGCCGGATGCGGTAGCCCAGCGATTCGACCATCTCGCGGTCCTGCACCCCGGCGCGGATCAGCAGGCCGACCTTGGTGCGGTTCAGCGCAAACAGCAGCAGCGCGAACACGACCAGCCCGATGGCCACCGCGAGCACGCGGTACTTCTCGATCGACGCATCGCCGACGACGAAGCTGCCGCGCAGCGTCTCGGGCAGCGGCAGCGCGATCTGCTGCGGCCCCCAGACGACCTTGATCAGCTCCTCGCCGACGATCATGCCGCCCATGGTGATGAGGATCTGCTTCAGGTGCTGGCCGTACACCGGGCGCACGATGATGCGTTCGAAGGCCAGCCCCAGCACGCCGGCCGCGACCATCGCGGCCCCCATCGCCGCGGCCACCGCCACCAGGTTGCGCGCCACCGAATCGGCGGTGCTCCAGTCGGCCATGCCGCCCATCACGCTGGTGGCGACGAAGGCACCGAGCGCGATGAACACGCCGTGGCCGAAGTTCAGCACATCCATCAGGCCGAAGATCAGCGTCAGGCCCGAGGCGATGATGAAGATGATCAAGCCCATCGCCAGCCCGGCCACGCTGAGCGTGACCCAGGTGGATGACGAGCCGATCAGCGGCCAGCCGGCCAGCAACACCGCGAACAGCAGCGCGATCGGCTTCCAGTCGAACTCGGCCTTCGGGACCTGGAGCCCCTCGGCCGCCGCGCGCACGCGGGCCGGCTTGGCGACGGCCCGGCGCTCGGCACGCGGCGCGCTGTCGCTCATTGGTGGGCTCCCAGTGAAAGGCCGAGCAGGCGGTGCTGCAGCGATTCGTCCGCGGCCAGCTCGGCCATCGCGCCGGCATGCACGACGCGGCCGTTGTCCATCACGGCCACGCGGTCGCCCAGCGCCTTGGCCATCTGGAAGTTCTGCTCCACCAGCAGGATCGTCGTGTCCTGTGCCTTGAGCTGGCGGAAGGCGTCGATCAGGTTGTTGATGATCGACGGCGCCAAGCCCTTGCTCGGCTCGTCGATCAGCAGCAGCTCGCGCGGCTCGACGATGGCGCGCGCCACCGCCAGCATCTGCTTCTGCCCGCCGGACAACTTGCCGGCCGGGTAGAGCCAGAACTTCTTCAGCGCCGGGAACAGGCCGAAGACCCACTCCAGCCGCGCCATGTCCAGCTCGGCGGCGCGGCGCGCGCTGCGCGCCGCGAGCACCATGTTCTCCTGCACCGTCAGGTCGGTGAAGATGCCCATCGCCTCGGGCACGTAGGCGATGCCGAGTTGCGCGATGTCGGGCGTCGTCATCTGCCCGCCCGGTCCACCGATCGGCCGGCCCTTGAACTGCAACGAGCCCTTCGAGGTGGGCCACAGGCCCATGATCGTGCGCAGCGTGGTCGTCTTGCCGGCGCCGTTGCGGCCCAGCAGCATCGTCACCTGGCCGGCCGGCACCTGCAGGTCCACACCATGCAGGATGTGGTACGCGCCAATGTGCGTGTGCACGCCTTGCAGTTCGAGCACGGACGAGCTCACTGGACTACCCTGCGCGCTGGGCGCTCCGGGATGAGCGCTCGGGAACGGCCCAGCGCGCTCATACGACTTCCTCCGGCACGATGCCCAGGTAGGCCTGTTGAACGACGGGCGAGGCGATCACCGCGGCCGGCTCGCCGTCGGCCACCAGCGCGCCGTTGTGCAGCACGATGATGCGGTCGGCCAGTTCGCTGACCACGTCCATCTTGTGTTCGACCAGCAGGATCAGCCGGTCTTTGCGTGACTTGAGTTCACGGATCAAGTCCAGGATCACCGGCACCTCGTCCACGCTCATGCCGGCGGTGGGCTCGTCGAACATGTAGACCTTGGGATCCAGTGCCATCAGCAGCGCTACCTCCAGCTTACGCTGGTCACCGTGCGGCAGGCTGGCGGCCGTGGCGTC